>CAYUVM010000065.1:0-12413 GCA_964447935.1 uncultured Cytophagia bacterium
GCGGTTGTGCATTGTTCGCTTGCAAAACCAAATAAATATACTGCCGCCCACCGCCGGTTGCGGATTTTTTATTCAAGGGGCTTAAAATTTTCGCCGCCGGTGACATTTTGCCAACGACAACAATTGGCAAGAGTTCCTTTATTCATCTACGAATTAAAAGCGTGGCTGGATTTGAGATTGAAGCCATAATTTGTAATAACGCGATGGCGGTGGAGTGACCGGTCAGCTTTCTCCACCAATAAATGAAAGATTGCCGTAATTTCATACCTACACTTGCTTTGCCAGATATTTTTCTTATATTAAATGAGGCGCGATTGATCGCCCAAACCGGAGAGGAGATTCATTTGCAATTTTCGACACTGGCGCGTTTTGTTAAAATCGAACACACGCTGTTTTCCCTGCCCTTGATTTATAGCGGGGCGTTGCTTGCCGCGCGCGGCTGGATTTCGCTGCGGCTGGCGCTGCTGATGCTCGTTGCCGCCACCGGCGCCCGCACTGTGGCGCTGGCGCTGAATCGCATCATCGATCGCGAAATTGACAAGCGCAATCCGCGCACCGCGATTCGTGAATTGCCGGCCGGCCGCATGAAACTTCCCGAAGCCCTTGCCGTTTTGCTCGTCGGCCTCGTGGTCTATTTTGGCAGCGCTGAATTGATCGGCCGTTTTTGCTTGATTTGGTCACCCCTGCCGCTCGCCGTGTTTGTTTTCTATCCTTATATGAAACGCTTCACCCCGTTGGCGCATTTCGGTGTCGGCCTCGGCCTCGCCATGGCCCCGCTCGCCGGTTGGGTCGCCGTGACGCAATCACTGCAAAATATCATTCCCGGATTTGTGCTCGGTTTTTTTGCGATGTTGTGGGTTACGGGCTTCGATATCATTTACGCCACCCTCGACGAAGAATTTGACCGCCGCGAAAATTTATACTCCCTGCCGTCCCGTTTCGGTAAAGCGCAAGCGCTGCGCATTTCCGGTTATTTGCACGCGTTGGCTTTTGTCGTACTCGTTTACATTTTTGCAATTTATATTCAATCATGGCTTGCCGCGCCGTTTCTCGCGCTGGCAGGATTTTTACTTTATCTCGAACACGCCAAAGCCTCGGATGTGGAACTGGCGTTTTTTAAAATTAATATCATTTTGGGATTTGTGGTTTTGGCGATGGTGGTGGTAGGCGTTCATTTTGCATAAAGCGCTCGTAGTCGCGCCTTCAGGCGCTTAATTTTTGAATTCAAAATTTTATTATTTTTAAAACTTGACGCCTAAAGGCGTAACGACTAAAACTAATGAAAATTGCCGTTGCGATCACCGGCTCCTCCGGCGCGGTTTATGCCGTCGAATTTATCAAGCAATGCCCCGGCGACAAATATCTCGTCGCCAGCAAATGGGGCAAAGTCGTGCTGCAAGATGAAATGCATCTGACCGAGCGCGATTTGCAGCCGCATGTGAAGAAAATTTTTGCTAACGACGATTTGCATGCGCCGCTGGCCAGCGGGTCGAACGCCATTGACGCGTATGTGATTATTCCGTGCACCACGTCAACGCTGGGCAAAATCGCCAGCGGCATCGGCGACTCGCTGATCACCCGCACCGCGCAAGTGGCGCTCAAAGAGCGCTTCAAAATGGTGCTTTGTATTCGAGAAACGCCGCTGTCTTCCATTGCGCTCGAGCAGTGTTTGAAACTCTCTCGCGACGGCGTTATCATTATGCCGCTCTCACCGCCGCTTTATTTTCTGCCCAAAACCGTTGACGAGTATGTGCGCGGATTTGTCGATAAAGTTTTAGGCGTCATCGGCGCGCGACAGAGCAAAGGCTGGCGCGCGGAGGAGTTGGAGTGATGACTCCCGTTGTTGCGCCGAAAACTATTTTAAAAATTAGCTAAAATGAATTATCGAACCCTCGGCGATTTCGTTCGTCATCTCGAAACCCTCGGCGAGTTGCATCGCATCAAAGCCGAAGTCGATCCGGAGTTGGAAGTCTCGGAAATCGCCGTACGGGCGTTGCGGGAAAAACGTCCGGCGTTGCTTTTTGAAAATGTCAAAGGCGCAAAATTTCCGCTGGCGATGAATTTGCTCGCGACCGAACGGCGGATTGAGTTGGCGTTGGGGAAACATCCGGATCAACTCGGCGAGGCGTTGATTCACTTCGTTGAAGCGGCAATGCCGCCGAAGCCGAGATTGATTTTCGAGCACTGGCCGATGGTGAAACGTTTTCTCGCGGCGCGCCCGAAAAAAAGTGGCCGCGCGTTGTCGCAGGAAATTGTCGCCAAGCCGAATCTGGCCCACTTGCCCATTCAAAAGTGCTGGCCCGATGATGGCGGCCGCTTTATTACGCTCGGCCAAATTTTTACATACGATCCGCGCGACAGCAAGCGCAATGTCGGGATGTATCGCATGCAAGTTTACGACGAGCGCACCACCGGCATGCATTGGCAAATTCAAAAGGGCGGCGGCTTTCATTATTACCAAGCGCAAAAACTGAAGCGTGAGTTTGAAATTGCCGTCGCGCTTGGTACCGATCCGGCGCTGTTACTCGCGACGATTGCCGCGTTGCCCGAAGGCATCGACGAAGTCATGTTCGCCGGATTTTTGCGCGGCGCGCGTGTGCCGATGACGCGGGGCAAGTCGGTTCAAGTTGCCGTGCCCGCTAATGCCGAATTTATTCTCGAAGGCACGGTGCCATTAAATGAAACACGTTGGGAAGGCCCATTCGGCGATCACTTTGGCCATTATTCACACGCGGCGGATTTTCCGGTTTTTCACATTAAAAAGATCACACATCGCCGCAACGCGATTTATCCCGCGACCGTCGTGGGCAAGCCGCCGATGGAAGATAAATTTATCGGCGACGCGACGCAACAAATTCTCGGCCCGCTGGCGCGCTTGATTCACAAAGAAATCAAAAGCGTGTGGGCTTATTACGAAGCCGGATTTCACAATCTGCTCGTCGTCTCGGTTGAGCAGCGCTATCAAAAAGAAGCGATGAAATCCGCGCTCGGGTTGATGGGCACGGATCAGCTTTCACTCACCAAATGCATCGTGCTGGTTTCCGATCATGTCAACGTTCGCGATTGGCGTGCGGTGCTGGGTGAGATCAAATTGAATTTTGATCCGCATTATGATTTTGTCATGATTCCGAAGGTGCCGCTCGACACGTTAGATTTTACCTCATATAAAATGAATCTCGGCAGCAAAATGATTCTCGATGCCACAGTAAAACCGCGCCGGCGAAATGGCGAAGAAGAGAAGAGAGAAAAAGTCGCCCAGGAAGTAGTTGCACGAGTTGTCGCCGCCTTGCCCAAAAAGTATTCGGCAATCCGCGAGGCACGTGTTTATGATGAAACTTTGTTGCTGGTGAAGGTTGGCAGCGAGAGCCGGAAGATGGTCGAAAATTTAGTGCGCCGTTCTGAATTGCGGGATTTAAAACTGATCGCGGCCGTGAGCGATGATATTGACTTGCATGACCAGGAAAATTATCTTTGGGGTGTGTTCACGCGTTTCGATTGCGAACGCGATGTGATTTTTAGCGAGCAAACGTTAATGGGCATCAGCCCGATTTATCGCGGCGTGATGGGTATCGACGCCACGTGGAAACCCGGCTATCCCGCGCCGCTGGTGATGAGCGATGAAATTCGCGAACGCGTGAATCGGCGCTGGAATGAGTATTGGAAATAAAAGATGCAGAACGATTTATTTAATTCCGCGGCGCTGGATCACAAAGAAAGCGGTTTGCGAAAATTAGATGAGTTGAATTTTGCGGCGGCTATTGATCATTTGAGTATTGCCAGGGAAAGTGACCCGTATCTCGCAGA
Source organism: uncultured Cytophagia bacterium (assembly GCA_964447935.1). Classification (GTDB taxonomy): domain Bacteria; phylum Zhuqueibacterota; class Zhuqueibacteria; order Zhuqueibacterales; family Zhuqueibacteraceae; genus Zhuqueibacter. Next base: position 3,805 of record CAYUVM010000065.1, read on the forward strand.
TCTCGGCTTTCTCTTGGCAGCAGCGGAATTTGCGCAGCAGTATGGTGTCAAACCGCAGACGTCCGCAACAAAGTTAACGGCGTTTTGGCATGCGGTGCAGCAGAGTTATGAAAATGCTGATTTGCCGGTGGGGGCGTATCGCCAACTCTTGCAAATTATTTCTCGGCGTTTGCTGCAAATCGCTCAATTCACCTCGGAGGGATTTTGTCAGGAAAAAGAAGATACTTTGCATCGCGGCGTTTTGCATGTGGTTTTGCAAGACTGGCCGGCCGCGCACCGGGAATTATTAAACCTCGTCACGAACGCGCGTGAAAAAGCGCGAACCGTCCACTGGGCTTATCTCGGTGACGCGGCATACATGCTGAAGCGCTGGAAAGACGCCAATATGGCTTATGTGTGCGCTTTGTTTGGTCATCCGTTTGAGGTTGATCAATTGCGGCTGCAGCATCCGGATTTGAGAAAACTGTTGCAAGTTTTGAAGTATGAAAATGACAGCGAGCGCATGGCCTGCGCGTTGTGGCCCGTGCAAGCGTGGATGAAAGATATTTTACAAATTCCCGCCGGCAACACTTTTTTTCTGTTGTTTGTGCGTCAGCAGCGTTCGATTCTCGGCAGCGAGCTGATGTTGGAGCCGGAACAGCGCACACGGCAATTTGCCCTCTGTCTTTATATTGACCAATCCGGGCTGCAGAACGAGATGCAATTCGATGTTCGCCACGAAATGAAGCAACTTGCCCCGGAATTGTTCGCGGCCTATTTGCGTGAAATCGAAAAACGACGTAAACAAAAATAATCTATTGTTGATATATTGAAAGGAATCCCTCATGTCCAGTTTTCCTAAAATACATTTCCGCGACCAACGGCTCGCGCCGATTTGGGAAAAGGTCCAGGTCGGTGAGCGGCTGGCGCTTGCCGATGGCGTCACGATGTTTGAAAGCAACGATCTCATTTCACTCGGCAAAATGGCGCATGCCGTGCAGCGCGCGCGCAGCGGCGACGCGGTTTATTTCGTCGTCAATCGGCAAGTCAATCCGACGAACATTTGCGTGCTCTCCTGCAAGTTTTGCGACTTTGCGGTGAAGGCGAAAGACGAGAGAGCTTATGAAATGACGATGGAGCAAGTTCTCGGCAAGCTCAATCACGAGTTGCACGAGGTGCATATCGTCGGCGGCCTGCACCCGGATTGGCCGTGGGAATTTTATGTCGACATGATGCGGCAGATCAAAGCGAATTTCCCGAAGATCGACATCAAGGCGTGGACGGCGGTGGAGATCGATTTTTTCTCGAAAAAATTCAAGCTGCCGATTACCGAAGTGTTGGCGCAACTCAAAGCCGCAGGCCTTTCGACGATGCCCGGCGGCGGCGCGGAAGTTTTTTCCGAGCGCGTGCGGCGCTTGCTGTTCAATCAGAAAATCGGCGGCAAACGCTGGCTGGAAATTCATGATGCCGCGCACCGGCTGGGCATTCCGACCAATGCGACGATGTTGTATGGCCACGTGGAAACACTGGAGGAGCGCGTCATTCATATGATCAAATTGCGCGAGCAGCAGGATATTTCGCGCGGCTTTCTCTCGTTTATTCCGCTCGCGTTTCAGCCCGGCGACACCGGCATCAAAACGCGCTACACCTCGGCGGTGGATGATTTGAAAACGATTGCGATCTCGCGTTTGCTGCTCGACAACTTTCCGCATATCAAAGCCTACTGGATCATGCTCACCGAGCAGGTTGCACCGGTGGCGTTGAGTTTTGGCGCGGATGACATGGACGGTACCGTCGGTGAAGAACGCATCGCGCACGCCGCGAAGGCGACCAGCCCGATTCAACTCGCAAAAGAGCATATTGTCAAACTCATCAAGAGCAGCGGCAAAGTGCCGGTGGAGCGCGATATTTTTTATAACCCGCTCGCAGTGCACGATAAAGATAGTGTTGGCAAAATTCCGTATCTGAATTGCGTGCCGTTTTATGATCGCTTTGCCAATAAGCCGTTCCGCGTTTTGCCAATGACGCCGCACCAAATGGGTAAACTGGCGAAAGTACAGCAAATCGACGGCGGGCCGTTTTCGCTGATGGATTACTGGCAAGTCGAAAAAGATTTCGCCATGCTCGATTACGGCATCGCCGTGCGCCATCTCGCGCGCAGCGTAATTCTCTATTCCAATTTCCCGTGGATGGCGTTGGACGGCAAACGCCTCGGCATCACTGCGGAGACCTCAACTTCGATTGAGCTTTTGAAAGTTCTGCTGACGCACAAATATGGGGTGACTGCGAAACTCGAACGCATGCATCCGATTTTCCAGGCGAGCGAGGCGGCCAGTTTTGACGCTGTGTTGGTCATCGGTGACGAAGCACTGATTCGCGCCAAAGCCGGCCTCGCGAATTTCCAACATTCCTTCGATCTCGGCAAAGAGTGGCATGATTGGACCGGCCTGCCGTTCGTCTTCGCGGTTTGGGCGATCAACCGCAATGTGAGCGCGGAGAAAAAGCAGGCGCTCTGCGAGCAGCTTGAGAAAGCCGCGCTCGATGCCGACCAGCGCCATCCCAATTTCGGCGCATGGCACGGCAAGCGCCTCAGTATGACGCCTGCCGAAGTGCAAGTTTATTTTGACGGATTCAATTATCGCCTCGGGGAGAAGGAAAAAATGGCGATGGAGAAATTTCGGGGATTGCAGTCAGCAATTAAAGCCACTACCACTGTAATCGTATAACAATTTCTTTGCAAGAAAGAAAATCGTTTTGAGTACACATCACAAAATCATTCTCGGGGATTCGCGCGCGATGACGGAAGTGCAAAATGAATCCGTGCATCTTGTTGTTACGTCGCCGCCGTATTGGCAACTTAAAGATTATGGTCACGAGAATCAGATCGGGTTCAACGATACGTATGAAGACTATATCAACAATCTGAATCTTGTGTGGAATGAATGTTATCGCGTGCTGCACCCCGGCTGTCGGTTGTGCGTGAATATTGGTGATCAGTTTGCGCGTTCAGTTTATTATGGGCGTTACAAAATTATTCCAATTCGTACGGAGATCATTAAATTTTGTGAGACCATCGGATTCGATTACATGGGCGCGATTATCTGGCAGAAAGTGACGACAACCAACACCACCGGTGGCGCGACGATTATGGGATCTTTCCCCTATCCGCGTAATGGCATCGTTAAGTTGGATTATGAATTTATTTTGTTATTTAAAAAATTAGGCACATCGCCAAAGCCAACACGCGAGCAAAAAGAAAGCTCGAAACTTACGACGGAAGAATGGAATCAATATTTTTATGGGCATTGGAATTTTTCCGGTGAACGGCAAGAACAGCATCTAGCCGTTTTCCCAGAAGAGTTGCCACGTCGGCTGATTCGAATGTTCACTTTTACTAATGACGTTGTACTCGACCCGTTTTTAGGAAGCGGCACGACAGCGTTGGCGGCGCGCAATTTACAACGTCACGCAGTTGGATATGAAATTAACAAAGCGTATTTACCGATTATTAAAAACAAGTTGGATATTGGCAAAACGGACCTCTTTGGCGAAACAACTAAATTTGATGTTGTTACGCAAAAATCGATACCGCATGATTACAAAACCGCGATTGCTAAGTTGCCTTATATTTTTAAGGATCCGATCAAATTTGACAAGAAGGTTGATCCGCGCCAGCTTCAATTCGGCTCAAAAATAGACGGAAAAGAAAACAGGAACGGCAATCTTTATTCAATTAAAAGGGTTGAAGCGCCGGACTGTGTTGAATTGGATACTGGGTTGAAGGTTCGCTTGTTAGGCGTAAAACCGATTGAATCGAAAAAAGGCGAGGCGGTAGCGTTTATTCAGAATCTCACAAAGGGTCAAAAAGTTTTTTTGAAATTTGATGCGCAAAAATATGATGGTGACCAAATGATTTTGGCTTATGTTTTTCTCAAAAACAAAACTTTTATTAATATGCATTTGATAAAAAATCATTTGGCGGAAGTTGATATGACGATAGAATACCAAGCCAAAAAGAGATTGTTGAATTGTTTGCAGGCAAATGGGACAAGCGGAGGCTATTCTTGAAAATCAAGATCACCAACAAGGAAATTCAGTCATTACTTGAATTGCCGGCCCCTGAATTCCCGAAATATACAACGCAACTAATCAATTTGGCCAGCCAAAATGCGCAGGCAACGCGCCCGAAAACCGTTGGCCAAATGAGTGAATTGATCAAGCAATTTCCCAAAAAACATTGGCACGAATGGGAAGAATGGTATTTAGAAAAGCATCCGGAAGCTATCGCAGCGGCGACCGAAAAGATAGTTGCGATGTTAGAGCATCTTAAAAACGCGATGAGTAAGGTTGATCGAGAATTGGTGACACAATGGGTGCGCGATCTTGTGATCGTCAAAACTTTTATCGGATTGCGATTTCAAGAGGCCGTGTTGAAAAAAGTGGCACAAATTTATCAAACAACTTTTCGTTTAGGAATGCCTGATGAAGAGAATAAAGGCATCGATGGTTATGTTGGAAAACAACCAGTTTCGATAAAACCGACGACCTATCAGGCCAAGCAAGGCTTGAATGAACAAATTAATGTCCCAATTATTTTTTATTCAAAGAAAAAGACTGGCATTGTTATTGAATTTGACGAAAACGGCTTTACTGATTTATTTACAAAATGAATTTGACCAAATATGAGGAATAAATGGACATCAATAATATCTACGCTAAATCCCGCGCCGGCGAGCGCCTCACGCGTGAAGAAGGTTTGGCGCTGTTGCGTGAGGGCGAGCTTTTGGAAATGGGCGCCATTGCAGAGGAAATTCGCTATCGCAAAAATCCCAATCCATGGATCACGTTCGTGGTCGATACCAATCCGAATTACACCAATATTTGCAACGTCGATTGCATCTTCTGTGCGTTTTATCGCCATGAAGGCGAAGAAGGCGAGCACACGTATTCGGTTGATCACATGATTCAGAAATTTAAAGAGTCGGCGCAGAAGGGCGTGACGACTGTGCTCTTGCAGGGCGGCGTGAATCCGAAGTTGCCGTTCGAATATTATCTCGAAATGGTGCGCCGCACGCGAGCGGAAGTGCCGGAAGTGCATCCGCATTTCTTTTCCACCTCGGAAATTCTCGGCATGGCGGCCGTCTCCGGCTTGTCGGTGCACGAAGTGTTGCGTCAATTGAAAGACGCCGGACTGAACACGATTCCCGGCGGCGGCGCGGAAATTCTGTCGGACCGTGTGAAGAAAAAAATCAGCCACAAAAAAGGTGCCTCGGCGGATTGGCTGGAAGTGATGCGCCAAGCCCATTTGCTCGACTACAAAACCACCGCGACGATGATGTACGGCCATCTCGAGACCGACGAGGACATCATCGAGCATCTCGAAGTCGTGCGCCAATTGCAAGACGAAACCGCCGGCTTCACCGCTTTTATTCCATGGAGTTTCAAGCCCGGCAACACGCCGCTGGAAAAAATCATTCCAACTTATGCGACGCCGATGCGCTATCTGCAAATGCTGGCGGTTTCGCGCATTTATCTCGACAATATTCCACACATTCAAGCCTCATGGTTTTCGGAAGGCAAGAAAATCGGGCAAGTGGCACTGCACTTCGGCGCGGATGATTTTGGCGGAACACTGGTTGAAGAGAATGTGCACGCCGCGGCGAATTTTGTGAACAAAACCTCAACCGATGAAGTGATCACGCTGATTCGCGAGTCCGGTTTTGTGCCGGCGCAGCGTTCAACGCTTTATGATATTCTGAAAGTTTATGAGGCGTGAGGCGAAGGCTGAATTGATGGATGATACGAAATGTTGGATTGTTGGGGTTATGAATCGCAACAATCCAACATTCAATTAAAGCGAACTACTTCGAAAAAATCTTCTTGAAAAATGCCTGCATATCCTCCCACGATTTTTTATCCGCCTCAGCGTTGTACGCAATGGGCATCCCAAATTGTTTGGCGTAATTATCCGCATCGGGATTGGTGAAGCTGTGCTTGGCGCCCGGATAGGAATTGAATTGAAAATCCACCTTGGCGTCCGTCATTTCTTTTTTGAAAGTAGCGATTTGCTCCGGTGTGATAAAGTTGTCATCGGCGCCGTTGCAAACCAAAACTTTTGCCTTGACTTTTCCCGCCGACGCCGGGGTTTGCGTGCCGAGACTGCCATGAAAACTCGCCACGCCTTTTAGATCGACGCCAAAACGCGCCATGTGTAAAACCACGCCGCCACCGAAGCAATAGCCGATCGCAGCGATACGTTTCGGATCAGTGTTGGGATTCTTCTTCAGCAAATCCAGCGCGGCCATAAACCGGGCTTTGGCGCCTTCCATATTTTGCATCACGGCACCGGCAAATTTTTGGGCATCTTGCGGATGCGCGGCTTGCTTGCCATCGCCATACATGTCAACCGCAAGCGCCACATAACCCATCTCGGCCAACAGGCGCGCGCGTTTGCGGGCGTACTCGTTGTGCCCCCACCATTCATGCACCACCAGAACGCCGGGACGTTTTCCTTTTTTAGCATTGTCGTAAGCTAAATAGCCTTTCATGGTAACGTCACCAGCGGTGTAGGTGACTTCCTGATTTATAATTTCGGCCTGTGCGGAAAGAAAAGTTGCGAGTAGCATAACTATTAAAAAGCGAGTGAATCTCATTGCAGTCTCCTTGCGGTTGGTGCTAAGTTTGAATTTTATTGAAATCTGGTAACTTTTGAAACGTATTGGTAATTTTGATATTTTTATTATTTTTTGCAAGCGAAATTTGACTTTCTCTCCGGCCTTCATTATATTGCATTTTCACCGGCTTTGTAATTTTGCCCTTTGGGTTTATTGTAAAATGTGAGTTCGTAACCGAGCCAATAACTGCAATGCCCATTCGTTTTGCCAAGCTTTCTGCCACCGGCAATGATTTCATCCTGTTCGATAATCGTGAAAAATTTTTGCGTGGCGATGAAGAACGTTTGTTTCGCACGATTTGCACCCGCCGAGTCGCGATCGGCGCCGATGGCATTTTGCTCATTGAACGTGGCGCAAAAGGCAGAGCGCAGAGTGAAATGGAACGTCACGCGCCAAGCGCTATGCCTCCTGCTCTCTTCACGATGCGTTATTTCAATCGCGACGGCCGTGAGTCGGAAATGTGCGGCAACGGCGCGCGGGCGACGGCCTATTATGCTTTTCGCCACGGTATCGCCCCGGCGGAGATGCAGTTTAAGGTGAGTGGCGATCTTTATCATGCTGTTGTCGCCGGTAATCGCGTGCGATTGCGAATGCAAAAACCGTGGGACTTGAATTTGACACCGCACGCCGTGGAAGAAAGCCGTTTGGAAGAAGGCGGTTATGTCAACACCGGCGTGCCGCATTACGTCCTGTTTGCGCCGGATGTCGAACAGGTTGATGTCGCTGGTCTCGGGTTTAAATATCGGCATCATCCCAAATTTCAACCTGCCGGCACGAATGTCAATTTTGTGGCTATCGACCGTCCCGCACATTTTAATCTCCGCACGTATGAACGCGGGGTCGAAGAAGAAACGCTGGCTTGAGGCACCGGCACGGTTGCCGCGGCGGTATTTGCCCATCTTAAAAAGCAAATGCCTTTTCCAATTCAGGTCACGACCCGTGGCGGCGAACTGACCGTGTATGGCGACGCGCCTCTCGAAAAGCTCGAACTCGAGGGCGAAGTGCGGCTGGTGTATTACGGTGAATTTGAATTGAGTGATTTTGTTTAAACTGCTTGCTGCCGGCGATCAAATAACCCATGAACAACCAGCGACTAGCAACAAGAACATGACCGAATCCCTACTCAAAAAAGCTTTACTTGGCGCTGCACTCGGCCTGCTCGCGGGCGTCATCGTTTTATTGGTGACCGACGTATTATTGCAAAAAGCGTTTCGTAATTTTGAAGCCAAAACCCTCGACCTCCGGTTTCCGTATCGCTTGAATTTTTTAAAAGCGCAACGGCAGGAGGCGAATATCGAAGACATCATTATTGTCGATATTGATAATCGCAGCCTGGAAAAACTTGGCCGCTTCCAGCAATGGCCTCGCGGCCATCATGCCCGCGTAATCGATTATCTGCGTGCCGGCGGCGCGGCCTGCGTCGCCTTCGATATTATCTTTTCGGAACCCGATACCCGGCCGGTGGAAGACAGCCTGCTCGTGGTGAGCACGGCCAATGCCGAGAATGTCGTGCATGCGTTTACGCTGGAACAGGAATATCCCGACGCCTTTCTTTATAAAATGGATAAACCGCCGGCAGGCTTTGCCGCCAATCGTTTTGTCCTGCCGCTGCCTCCCGAAACCGTCAAGGCTTTGACCAATTTTGATCGGTTCGACGGCAAGCTAATTGACTTGTACAATAACAGCGCGGGCTTGGGGTTCGTGAATTTTCTGCCTGATGATGACAACGCGATTCGCAACATGCCGCTACTGCTCAATTTTGCCAATCAAGCGTATCCTTCTTTTGCGCTCGCGGTGGTGATGAAATTCGCCGGTATTTCCAACCGTGAAGTTACAGTCGAGTTGGGACGGGGAGTGCGTTTGGGAAATAGTGATAAAGCCTTGCAAATTCCCATCGATGAACAAGGCCGCACTATCATCAATTATATGGGCAACAAAAGACCCTTCCGCTATATT
>CAYUVM010000066.1:0-12397 GCA_964447935.1 uncultured Cytophagia bacterium
ACATGGACGGCTATCAAGTGGCGCGCATGCTCAAAGCGCAAAAGCAGCTCGCGCACATTCCGGTGGTGGCGCTCACCGCCCGCGCGATGAAAGGCGACCGCGAAAAAGCCCTCGCCGCCGGTTGCAATGATTACCTCACCAAACCGTTTGAGAGCAAAGATATTTTGAGCATGTTGGAAAAATGGCTGGGGAATGGCAAATAGGCCGTGGCAAAAAATCTTGCCCTTTTTCAAAAACCGTTTATATTGGTAATGCTGTTGCAAAAGACCTGATGTTTGCGGTGGGATTGAAACCGGAGTGCAAACTTAAGTTTGCACTCCGAGATTAAATGAACGCTGTGGTAAAAAATCTGACGCTGTTCGTAGGAAATTTGCGGTGGGGTTACAGCTTTTAGAGCGGTATCAGTAAGCTGCCAGTGGCTGCTTACTTTTCAAAACAAATTTCACCTCGCTTTACTTCGTTTCAACTTTCTTCGCCACAAACTGGCTTCCGCCCAAATAAAAAACAAAACTTTTCGCCCGCCCCTGCGCGTCCAATTCAAACACCAAATCCCCCGCTGTTCGTTTCATAGAGAACTGACGTTCGGTGTGCGCCACCAGCTCAAACCGGCGTGTTCCGTAAAAATTCGCGAACATCTTGTCGTTTTCGCGGGTGAGAGTAAAATACCAATTCGGATTAACTTCGTAGCGTCCGACGTAATGGTCGAGAACATTTGGCGCCAGCGCTATTTCTTTTTCCTGAGATTCAGGCGCCGGCCCGGGTTCGGTCGCTTCGCGCAACTCTCGCAACCAAATATTGCGATAACGCACGGGGCTGCCGTGATCCTGCATCGACAACGGCAGTTTGTCCGGATGGGCTTTGTACGGGTCAAACTCCATCCAATTCGTCGGGCCCCAAAGAGAAACATTATCCTGCACCAAAACGCCATTGTGCAAAACCGTCATCCGCGCGGGCTGCAGAAGTTGGCCGGCGCCATCAAAACGCGGCCGGCGAAAAACAATGTCATAACTTTGCCATTCGCCCGGTGGCCGGCTGGCATTAACCAGTGGCGGATATTGGCCGTAGATCGCCGCTGCTTGCCCATCGGCATAGGTCAAACTTTGATAGGAGTCCAACACCTGCACTTCATACATGCCCATAAAAAAAACGCCGCTATTGCCACGATCCTGTCCTTGGCCCTGCGCCGGCATCGGCGCAGCCCATTCGATATGCAATTGCACCTCGCCCCAGCTTTGGCGCGTCCGAATTTCTCCAGCACCTTTCACGATTTCCATGTAGCCATTTTCTACCTTCCATTTCGACGGCTCGCCTTTCGCGTCGCTCCATTGGGCGAGATCCTTGCCGTCGAATAAAATTACGGCATCCGACGGCGGTGCTGACCACTCCAGTTTTCCCGGGGTCACCACTGACGGCAGCGGCCGTTTCAAGTCATGAATTTTCCACAACAACGGCGCTTGCGCCCAACCTCTTGTGTAGTGGCCGATCAAAAACAGACTCCACAGTATCAGCGATATCAAAAGCTTCGTTTGCTTAAACATATTCATCTTCCCGTTTTAAAATTTTCATCTCACGCCTACAAACCACTTAACCTCGGACACTATCATTTCATCACATTCGTGATTTCCCCGCTCTGTTTATCTTGCAAAATGTATTTGGTGACGCCGTCCGGCATACGCTCACGTTTAATCAAAATTTTTCCTTCAAACTCCTGCACCGGCGCTTTGATTTTTTCGGCCTTTGTCGCACCGCGCCAAATTTCCAACTCCACCGGTTCCCACTTTTTTGTCGCCGCCGATTTGTAACACGCTTCGAGAATCGCATTGACCACATAACCGTCGTAAAACGTTTCCATCGGCGCGGTGCCGTTATCTAAGGCGTCAAGCATGTCACTAAACATGTGCACGTAACCTAACTCATTCACTTCGTCACCGACCGGAAACAGCCAGCCGCTTTCACCTTCGGATTTTTCGGCCACGTAGCCGCCGCTGGAACCACTCGTGTACAACTCAAAACCGGTGCGGAGGAAATGATTGAGCCACAGCGTGCCGTGCGTGCCGGAAACTTCATCACGCAAATCCAAACCGCCGCGAAAGGCCCAGCTCACTTCGAATTGCCCCACCGCGCCGGTCGCAAATTTGATCAACCCGATACCGTGATCTTCCGCTTCGATCGGATGCGCCAGTGTATCCGTCCAACACATCACCTCCACCGGCCGAATGTTTTTTCCGATGTAATTGCGCACAATCTCCACGCAGTGGCAGGCGAGATCAATCAACGCGCCACCGCCCGCCTCTTTCGCGTCCCAAAACCAGGCGCTATGCGGCCCGGGATGCGTCTCGCGCGAACGCGCCCATAAAATTTGGCCAAGCGCGCCTTTCTTGATCGAATCGAGTGACTTGAGCATCTTCGGCGTGTAAACGAGATCTTCGAGATAACCATTAAAAACGCCGGCTTTTTCCACGGTATCGAGAATGCGTTTCGCCTCGGCCACATTGCGCCCCAGCGGCTTGGTGCATAAAACCGCTTTGCCGGCTTGCGCCGCCAAACGCACGGCTTCTTCATGCAGCGAATTGGGCAAACCGACCACCACGCAATCCGTTTCCGGATCATTGATCGCTTGCGCCAGATCGTTTGTTGACTTGGGAATATTCCATTCGGCGGCAAATTTTTTGGCGCGTTCGGCGCTGCGCGAATAAACCACCTGCACCCGATCACGCTTGCGCTTGCTGTGCAGCGTCATGGTGTAAAACAAACCGATCAAGCCGGTGCCCAGCATCGTTATTTTGTGAGATTTTTCCATGTTCATTCTCCGTTTTGGTAATCATATTGGCGCAAATAGTCAAGCGCCGCCAAGTCGTCGTGATCGGTGCTGGGTTTCGCGCTAAACCACGCCTCCAAAATTTCCTTGGCCACTGGCTCAGATACCGCACGCAAACTCATTGCTAGAATGTTGGCATCGTTCCATTTTCGCGCCCCACTGGCGGTCTCGGCATCGTGGCACAACGCCGCGCGAATGCCGCGCACTTTGTTGGCGGCCAGACTAATACCCGTTCCCGTCCAGCAAAAAAGCACGGCTTGTTGAAACTCGCCCGCTGCAACTTTCTCCGCAACTTCAACGGCAACCTGCGACCACAACGCCGGCGTTTTAACCAACGCACCAAAAACTTCAACGTCGTGGCCGCGTTGCTTTAACTCGTCAACAACCACGCCGGTCAAATGCGTTTCCATATCACTGCCAACGGCGATTTTCATCTTTTAATCATCCTCATCGGATTTACACTGGCAATCGTAAAATTATTTTGTTATTTTGAGAACGCCTTATGAATCTTTCCATCATCATTCCGGCGTTTGCCGAGGAAAAAAAAATTGCGCGCGATATTTTGGCCGCGGCGGAATTTTTGCGCGAAAACAATTTAGCCGGTGAAATTATCGTCGTTGACGACGGCAGCCGCGATGCAACGGGAGCTATTGCCGGAAGCCTCGAAATGACGCCGGGGACAAAACTCAAAGTTATTCGCTACGAACAAAACCGGGGAAAGGGCTTCGCAATTCGCACCGGCATAGCCGCTTCACAGGGCGAATACGTGATGTTTGCCGACAGCGGCCTGTGCGTGCCATATCAAAATGCGCTACGCGGTTTGCGCTTGATCAAAAGTGGCCTCTGCGAAATCGCGCATGGCTCGCGCCAGTTGAGCGCCAGTGCGATCATCATACCGCAAACGTGGCCGCGCCGCGTTTCGGCTCGCTTGTTTCGCGCGGCCGCGCGTTGCTGGATGAAAATTCCGCGGGATCTCACCGACACGCAATGCGGTTTTAAAATTTACCGCGGTGAGGTAGCGCGGTCGCTTTACAGCGAATGCCGGACCGACGGCTTCATGTTCGATATTGAGATCGTTTTGCGCGCATGGCGCCAAGGCTATCGCATTCAGGAATTTCCGATTGAATGGACTTGCGATCGCGACAGCCGGTTGTCGCTCACTCGCAGCCCACTATGGATTTTTTCTGAACTAAAAACGCTCAAGCGTATTTTGCGAAATTGATACTCAAACCATGCCAATTTCTTCCCAACCGCCAAAACGCAAAACTTTTCCATGCCGGGTGTTTTCATCTTGCATAATGAGCAACGCGCACACGCCGCGATGTTGCTCGCAATATACCGCAATTTCTTCCGGCGCCATAATCATGAACGCCGTTGAGACCGCATCTGAAGTGGCGGCATCCGGTGTGATCGCCCAAGTCGCGCGTTTTCCAGAAAGCGGTTCGCCGGTGCGCGGATTGATGATGTGTTGGCCTTTTTGCAAACCGGAACCGCTAATGGCCTGATTGCACAACGTTAGATGATTGACAATTTCTCCTGGTCGCTGCGGGTAACTGAGCGTGAGCGGCCAACCAGATTTTCCCGGCGGCGTACCAAGCGCAAACACCGAACTACGTCCGCCATGAATCAGCGCGATTTCAATATCCCACGCGCGCAGCAAATTTGTCATCACATCCACCGCATAACCTTTGCCCACCGCGCCGAGATCAACATGCATCGGACTCGCCTGCAACGTCACGGTATGCTGCGTTTCGTCGAGATCAAGTAGCGCCATGCCGATACGACGCCGCGCTTCAGCAAGCTCTGCGGTGGAAGGCGAGCGCAAAGTTTTGTCCGGATTCAACCAGCATTGCAGGAGCGGTCCGACGGTGACGTCAAACGCACCGCCGGTTTCTTCGAAAATACGTTTGGAGAGTTTGAGGCACTCAAAGGTATCGAGGCCGAGGCACAAAGATTGACTGGCTGCGAGCTGGTTGAGGCGCGTAATGTCGCTGTTGGGAAGAAAACGGCTCAACTCTTGTTCGAGACGATCCAGCTCGGCGAAGGCGGCATAGGCCGCTTGTTCCGCATAACCGGCGTCGTCGGTGACGATAAAAATTTCATAAATCGTCGCCATCGCTTTGTGGGCAAAACGCTGCAAGTCAGGAATTGCGCCAGGAACGAGAGCGATATTTTGTGAAGCTGGCGTCATTTGATAATTTGTTGCTGATTGCTTGTTGTACGTCGCTGGTTACTGACTACTGAAAACTGGTCACGGGTTGCTGGCCTGCAAGCGATCCCACAAATCCTTCCGCACATAACCACGCAATTCGATTTGCGGGCGCAGTTCCGTGTATGCATCAAACAGCGGCACGTAGAGATACTTTTGGCCGGGCGGTGGCAGCTCGTAAAACTGCCGCATCAACGCCGGTTCAAATAGCGGCGCGGCGATAATGAGTTGGGCCGCAGGCGCATTCTCATTCACCTCGCGCCACCAGCCGATATTGGGAAAAGCACGCAAGTACCACGGCAAAGGCCAATAGTCGTTATCCGGACAAATCACTTGCATATACAAATTGCGCCCATCGGGATGCGCCTGCGCGATGGTTTCGATGCGATTAACAATGGTAAAAACATCATCGACCGGGTGCGCATAAACATAAGGATTGGCGGGATCATCATAGTATTTATAATTCGTCAAATAGGCTTGCCAAGCCAGATGCGCGCTTCCAATCAGCATCAGTAAAATGAAAACTCCACGCATGAACGTATTCGAAAACAATTTTATCATCGCCACGACACCAACGCCCGCGAGCAAAATCATGCCGTGCCAAAAACTGAGCAGATTCCACGGCGTTTTGTAGGGAATGAAAGAATAAAAGAACGTCATAAACAGTGTATAAAACGCCAGAAAGCGCAACAGAGGCTGATTGGCTGCGATAATATTCCTTTTCGCCATGGCCGCCGCGAATCCGGCAATAGCCAAAATGAGAATAAACGCTTCGCTCCAAAACGGATTGGCGCCAATTCGAAAATACCCAAGCAGGTTGAGATAATAATACCACGGGTGAATATGAACGGGATTTTGGCCGGCGCGGCTGAAATAATTTTTATATGTCAAAATGGAATCCAGCACCCCCCGCCAGTTGGTAAAAAAAGATGAAAAAAACAAAGCCGAAACAACGCCCGCCGTGACCACCGCGGCAACAAGATGCCGCCGATTGATCGCGCGCAAATTTGCCATGAACTCATGCCGCGCAAAAGTAAACATCAGCGCCAACGCCATCGCGCCCCAAGCGATGATGCAGGTTTCTTTGGTCGCATGCATCAAACCGAGAAAGCCGCCGCTCGCGACGGCCCAGCCGATTTTTTTACTTTGCCAATAGCGCGCACCGCAAACGATAACACCGAACGTAAAGCCAACAAGCAGCATTTCCTGAATGTAATAACGGCTATAATACGCCATCGCCGGTGAAATCGCCGTAAAAATGGCCGCGCTAAAAACCGCCGTTCGGCCCAATCCCCCCCCAAGCAGTAGCGGCATGAAAACGAGAAGCGTTCCAAAGGCAACTGGCACGATGCGCAGCGTCCAGTCGGTCACGGCCGTGGTGTTTTTCTCGTCACGTAAAAAGGCAGGAATCAACGTCAGATAATTCAGCGTCGGGCCGTGGTATTCGAAACTGTCGTAGTGATAAAATCCTTTTTCTAAAAGCGCGCCGAACTTGACGGCGTGAACCGCCTCATCGCCGTGCAGCGGACGCTGCGCTAATCGCGGCAGGCGGAGGGCCAATGCCAAAACAGAGACTGCCAAAAGCAAAAATAAAATTAATCTGTTTGACATGCGCATCGGATTATGAAATTTTGGATCACTGGCAACGCACTTAGTCCAACGCTCCAACAATCCCTCACATCAACAGTTCAAAGAGTTAGGGTTTGCCGTACACCGCGACTTCGATGTAGTGATTCAAATCGTCGTTGCTGTTGCCATTGCTATAAAGACGAACGTAACGGCCCTGCACACCTCTGGCGTCGATCAAGCGGCCTTCGGAAGTTTCGACATAATGATTGTCCGCGCCGGTTCCCATTTTCGCCGAGTTGTCGAGATCGTTGTTATACAGCGTCGACACGTTGCTGGTGAAATTGGCGTCATCGGCGACCTGCACGACCACGTCATAATAAACGCGCGGTTGTTTATGAAAATGCCAAGCGACGATCGCGTAAAGCGTGTGTTTCTTGCCAAGATCAATTGTCACATTTTGCAAAAACGGGCCAAGCTCGACATAACTGCCATCGCCCGCTTCTTTGTCATCATCAGTGATCATTTTCAATTCGCCGATGACCGGGGCTTCGTCGGAGCTTTTCACCGGCCGGCCCAGCGCGACATTTTTCGTGCCCTCCGGCGCTAAAAACGGCGGACGCGGCTTGCCCAGCGGTTTTTCTAACTTCGGCACTTGAATATTTTGCGGCGTGCCGATGAACATCGGCTTCGGTAATTTCAAATCAAGTTCAACCAGCTTCACTTCGGCGGCAGGAGCAGGTTGCACGGCAGTTTCTTTAGCGGCGGGTTGTACGGTTTTTGTCTCGGCCTGTGTCGGCGTGGTGTCGGGTTGCTTTTCCGCTGGAATAGCCGCGGGTTGCTCAGCCGGAGGCGTTGCCGGCGCTTGCGCTGCAGGCTGCTCCGTCTGCGTCGTCGTGCTTTGCTCGGCGGCTTCTTCTTTCTTGCTGCATGCTGTCACGATCAAACACAGCGACATGAGCATAATGAAGAGAAGATTCCATTTACTTTTGCTCAACATTTTTCTTCCTCCTTAAAATAACGAATTAATTTAGTATGATTTTATTTCTTTAAAAAACTTCCAGAAGCATGCAAGGCGCTTTCAATTTGCTCGAGATGATGCGCATTATGCCGCGCCACTTTATCGAACTCTTGCTTCAACGTCCGCACGCCAGTTTCGCTGTGCACAAATTCTAAATCACCTTTACTCTCGTAATAGAGACGCGCATAATAAATCACGCCATCTCTGGTCGCGGTGTAAATTCGTTTCGCTAAATCCAGCGGCACGTTGGCATAATTCAAATTGGACGCCCACGCATCTTGATCGAACGCCCAGAGCACCTGCCGCGGTTCACTGATCACGCGGCGGATGCGATCATAAAGCACGGTTTCGGCGTCCGCGAGATGGTGCAGAAGATAGCGGATCGTCCATTTGCCGGGGGCATAACTTTGGTCAAACTGCGCGGCGCTCAAATCATAATACTTGAGCGTTGCGGCTTTCGTGGTTTCGAGTTTCTCGATAATTTCCATATGATTAATTTTGTTTCTCATTAGTCAAAATGAAATAGGCATGTCCCACGGCAACCGCCAGTAGCAACAAGCCCGTGTAACCATGCCAGTGCAGAAGCGCTTCCTGCCCGGCAGTGCCCAAAAGCGGATACATCATTAAAACCGTTGAAGCGATTAAAGGCACTGCCAGCAACAGACTCGCCCAGAAAAGTATTTTTTGCCCGACATTCGGATTTCCTGATGACGCAAATTTTTTTTTGTCGCGGAACCATTGCTGCAAGCTGGTCCAATCGCCCCTGTTAAATCGATGCCGTTGCGCCCAAAACAACGCGAGCGCCGTGAGGCCAACGGCAAACAGCGGCGCCAACAACAGGTGCAGCATCAGCGCAAAATTTGAAACCGCCGCGCCAAAGATAATCACGGGCAGGAATCCGGTGATTGCTAAAATCAGGACGCAGCCGAGTGTGGTTAAATAAAAAAATCGCACCAGCGTGTTGAGCAGCGCCGAGGCCGAGAGCGTGCGCCACTTTTTGAAAGTACTGGCTATGTCGAGGCTTTTTTGGCGCAATATCTGTTTCGTTCCCGTGAGTTGAACGAGTTGGGCACGGATGGCCCAGACAATGGCGACGGTGATGCCGACGAGGCTAAGTAGCGAAATGAGGCGAAATAAAAGTTGTGCTGACATTGCAAAGATATCCGCTAAAGGTGATATTGTCATGGCATGGCGAAGCTAAACAGTATCTCAATTTACACTCGATGATTTTCTTCCGTCTCCCCCGCGGCTTTCATCACACTCCCCAATCCCTGCAAGCCATGCCAGAGCAGTACACCGGTTAAAATGACGCTCACGAAAATCATCAGCCATTTCAACAAGGGCCGCAGAAAAAACGACGCAGCAAAAAGCCGCGCATAAATGCCGCTGAGATTGGAGAAATCGTTCATCGTTTTGTAATCCGAATCACGATCGGCTTCCAGCGGTGAATCGACTTTGATCTGGCTAAAATAAAAGGCCGCATTGAGGCCATGGCAATCGCCACAACCGCGAATGCCAAGCGATTGCGACGCCGGCCGTACGTCGTGGCCCATCGCCCACGAATACGGTTGCGCCGCGGCGTGATCTTCTTTCGACAGTTTGCCGGCATTGTTGGGGCGATACAATTTTCCACCGGCGATATAAACGGCTTCGCTTTTGCTCGAATCTGCGGAAGCAAGACGTTGCAGCATCGCAGCGATTTGTTTATCATTCAATGCCAGCCAGTCTCCTGAGCGCGTCGAATCGATGCCGGTAAAAAGCGTGTCGGAAAGCGCGAAAACTTCTTCAGGCAAAATCGGCGTCACAGTCTTCCCATTCATTCGCGCCCAGAAGGCCGGCCAAATCATTTTGTGCGGCGCAATCTTGCCATTTTCGTCACGCGCAAACACCGGCGCCGCGATGTGCGGCAACACCACCTCCGAGCGATTCACACTGTGCGTGCCCAGCGCATGCGCCTGCGAAGTTTTCACCAGTTGCGCTTTAGCGGTCGGCCACGGGCCGGCATGACAGGCGGTACAAGTCATCCTCTCAAAATGCAGCGGCGGAATGCCGGCGTGTTTTGGAATCGGCGCGCCCAAGCGTCCCGCGTGTGGCACTTCATTCGAGGCCTCCGGCAAATGGCACCCACTGCACGACAAGCTCGCCGCCGCCGGATTATTTTTTTGTTGCGGCTCGCCTTCGTAACCGCGTACCATGTTGTGATCCAGCGCGTTGCGATGGCAATCAACACACATCATGCCCGAGGTCAAATGAATATCCTCTTCAGCTTCCCAGCGTTCGGCATGGGTTGCATCCGTTGCTTTCGTCGAGTGGCAAAAATAACATCTCTCATTTGGAATGCGGCGTTTGATATCGAACAACACTTTTCCCGTCGCATTGAAACGCGCGGGATGATACGAAATCGACGGCGCGGTCAATTTGGGATCATCCATCGGCAGGCCGGAATAAATATCGTAATTATCGGGCACATCTTTGGCGGCACCGCGTACATTAGCAAAGCCGCTTGTCGCGGCCGCGGCCCAGCGAAAATTTTGGCGTTTAATTTGATTCGCATACTCAGCCTGATCATGTCCGGCTTCGGCATCGTGGCAACTCAAGCAATTAATTTCAAGTTCACCGGAAATTTGCCGCCGCAGAAAAAGTTCCGGCGCATCAGCTTCCACTTTTTCTGCAAGCCCGCCGCCGGGCAAATGACGGCCAAACGCTTGCGTAAATTGCCAGCCACTCATTCCCACTTCTTCGGGCCGGTACGTTCCTGCCCAACCGCGCGAAGAAAGCGGCAGTTGTGTTCCGGTTTTTTGATCGACCAGAATCCACGGCTGCCCACGACGTCCGGGCACGACATGGGAATCCGCAGCATTAAAATGCCAACCGGAGCTGACCTTATTATAGTTGTGGCATTTCCCGCATGTAACTTTCGTGGAAAACGGCAGCATCGGTTGATCGCCAGGCCGCACGAGCATGCTATCAGCGTCGTACAAATCAATAAGATGCACCGGCACGGAGCGATTGCCGTCGCTCACATCGCCGAGCTTGGGCGCATCAAGGTGATTTTGGGCAAAAGCGAGACGGTGAACGATTAGCACAACAAAAATCAAATTGAGTTTGAATAATTTCATAATTGGTTATAATAGGGCATTTTTTTAAAACATGGCGCCGGAGATTTGCTCCGTGACGCTCCATTTTTCCGCGGCTCAGTGCCGTGGAAAAGGCGCGCTCAAATCACACATGAAACTCATTCGGTTTAAACACAATGCGCCGGCCGGTCTCGACGGCTTCGTTCACCTTCAAAACGGTGACGGCCGTTTCATAACCAACTTCCTGATCGCAATTGAGTTTGGCTTTGCCGCGAATAGCGTCAAAAAAATTTTCCAAATGCGGTTTGTGATAGAGATCGTTGAACGTCACCGGCAACTCGTGGCTGGGTGGCGCGACGGTTTCGCGCACGTCCAGCACAGCGCCGGTGTTGGCTTTCTTTTCTTCCTTCGGCGCTTTTAAAAAACCCGAGGCAATCCACTTATCCCAATCGGGCGCGGCCGGCTCGCGATAAATCGCGCCGCGGCTGCCGGACTCGGAAATTTGCAGCGTGCCTTGATCGCCGAGAAAATTTTCAAAATAACCTTCGCTGCTGTTCGTGGTCAAAGTTTGGTAATGGGCGCGCACTTTTCCCCCTGGCAAATCATACTCATAAATCACCATCACCGTGTCGTACCATTCGTGGGTTTTTTTGTCGTAATAATCCGTGCCGCCGCTGGCCATCACCGCGGTTGGCGTCGCGCCGAGAAACCAGTTAAAGATGTCAATTTGATGCGAGCCGAGATCAACGATCGGGCCGCCACCGAGGCCGCGATACCAGCGCCAGTTGCGGAATTGATGCATCGACGCAAAACCGTATTTTGCCAGCACGGTGGGCGGCACCGCATCTTTCTTCGGCCAACCGAGATCGGGCTGCACGGCGCGATTCCATTGGCCTTTGGCGGTGGTAAGTCGCCCGAGGATTTTGGCTTCCTGCAGCAATTTTTGATAGCAATGCAGATAACGCGGATTGCTGCGGCGTTGATGGCCGATTTGCATCAGCTTGCCGGAACGCCGCGCCGCCAGCACCATGTTGCGCGCGTCCTGCAAGCTATTGGACATTTCTTTTTCGCAGTACACATGCAGGCCGGCTTCGAGCGACGCGATGGCATGGCGCGCATGCCAAAAATCCGGCGTCGCGATCAGCACAGCATCAAGATCTTTTTCTTGCGCGAGCATGTCGCGATAATCTTCATAAGCATTGGCGGCGTGACCGTATTTTTGCAGCAGGTTGACGCAGCGTTTGAGATGATATGCCGCCCAGATATCGCACACCGCTTTGAAGCGCAGGTTGGGAATTTTGAGACAGGCATTGAGCAACACCTGCCCTTGCGCGCCCGCGCCGAGCAGCGCGATGTTCAGGTCATTGGAATTACGCGGCGTTTGGCCGCGCAAAATGTTCGGCGCCAGAATCAAGCCGGCGCCGGCTGCCGCTGTGGCGCGTAAAAATGTGCGCCGGTCGATATTCGGCGCGAGGGTAGCGTCATGCATGCGTCACCTTTTCTCTAAAAATTCTACGCAGTCGTTGCTTTATAAAACAGGAAGGAAAAGCGCGGTGCAGCAACAGGCCAGCCTGAGCCATTTGCCAGGCGCGCTATTTTAAAACGAAGGCAAGATAGTAAAAAATTACGGGATATTCAACTTCTTTTTCAAATTGTAACTATTCAGTTGCATTTTTAAAATGGATATGGTATCTTATGCCCCGATA
>CAYUVM010000067.1:0-12390 GCA_964447935.1 uncultured Cytophagia bacterium
AACAAATTCAAAGAACATTCAATTTGTCCACGATGTCGTGGCACTTATTTTGTCCACGATGTCATGGCATTTGTCAAGTAATATGTAAGTGTAAACAGTTCCAACAACTGAAAAATAAAAATAGAGTATCGAGAAAACTAGTGCTGGATGATTGGCAAAAAATTTTTTTGCAAGCTCAAGTAACGTAGCATTTCCGGATGAAAGATAAGTATTTTCTTCGCTCATCATTGAAGCTCTCTTTTATATTTGGAGTATGAAATTACCATACTTAATGAAATTTATACCACATCCCTGTATCTATAGCAAATTTGGGTAGCCGACAATGTTTGTTTTTCAAAATGAATTGCGTCTGTATTAAGTTGCAAATTTAGGTTTTCATCGCAATGCTCATCTTTTGATGCGCCTCAATACTTTTGTTTTCACAGCAATGCCCATTGTTTGAAGCATCACGATATTTATGAACGTGCACCAAACTTTTTATGTCAAATACCGCTAACGCACACGGCTTCTCCGGCGCTGCAGCTCTGTGACATCGCTCGACGAAGCCACAGAAGCTCGAGACTTGCACACATCAAAAAACCATCGCGGCGCTGCAGCGTCCGCGAGCAAGCCGGAGTTAGGCTAATTTATTAAAACTATTACTGGGTGACATAGATTGTCATACTATTCTACCTTAAAAATCCTAATTCTGAATTTAGAGGATATTCTCCCAATTCTTCAATTGTCAATTTATCTAACTTTACAAACATAATATCATAAATTCTGTAAAAATCTCTATCCCATGAAAACTTATTTACATTTATATCAAATAAATCATTTTCACTCATTTTAGCATACTGGACTTTTTCATTACTCAAAATTTTAACATTTGTACAGCGAATTTCGAAAAAATAACTTAATCTGGAATAATATTCTTCATAACGTGAGAAATATTCGGTCTCAATACCTTCTGACAGATGCAAAAATTTTCGTACTTCTGGATGAGTAGCATAATCAATCCTTCCGTGATAAACACCGAGTTCATTTACAGCTCTAAACTTTATTTCAACGTATTTTAGAAGAATATTTTGAAGTACATCCCGAATTTTATTTTCATCGCCGGGCCGATCTCTGAAAACGATTACTCCTGTTATTAAAGCATTATATCCGTCTGCCACAGACATTACCTTTATCAAATGGTTATTAGTTTTTACTAGTTCAGCTTGTGTATGTAATAATAAATCTATTTTTTCGTCTCTACTTTTTAATTCTTTTAAATGGCTTCTGCCATCTATTATTTCTCTTATAGCCGACAATACGAAAAGGCAAATCAATATTAGTATTAGTATTTTGCCCATTAAATTAATGTTTCTCCAGCTTATAGGTTTATCGGGGTCCTTTCTAGGCTCGTAAAGAACTCCATTCAAAGCAACGATAGTTGTGATGAGTAATATGATAATAGATAATATCATAGCTATTTATCCGATTTTATTTTTAGAAAATTTTTCACTTATAAATTGAAAATTTAATTTCAAATTTCTCATCTTCATTATCATACTTGAATTCTTGAATACCAATATCATTTTTATTTAAACTCAATGAAGTTGATTTTAAATAATCTACCAATGCATTTTTTAGTTTTGTTGAATCAATCTTTAAGTCACCAATATTTTTTATCTTTACCTTATCACCAGCATCCTTATAAAAACTTAAGTATAGGTTTTTTGCGTTGATCTCAAAACTAAAACTGTTGTAAATTTTTACTGTTTTTAAACCAGAGTCAATTATCTTAAAATTGAATTTATAATAGCCATTTTCAAAAAACTTCTCAGATAATTTTATATTCGTTGTATCGGTGAAGTGAAGTACTGAGAACATACTTTTAGTAGCTTCAATCATTCCTTTAAAACTTACATTTTCTAATAAACTCTCATGCAAAGGAGATATTTTCTCACCGTTTTTGTAAGAAATGAGATTTATATAATACTCATAATCCGAAAATTCAGAAAATTCAAGTCTTATATAATCGGGTGTTACGGGTAAAGAATTATTAATTTTTCCAACCATCTTCCGAATTGATGATAATACTTCATATTCATCTCCGTCGACAGACAAATCATGAACTAAACTTCTCTTTATATCATAACACGCTGAATTAATATATGCTATTCTATTTATTTCTGATTTATCAGAGAAGTAGCCATGCTTGATTTTTTCATCAACTAAAATATTTCCAATAACAACATAGTTTGCACCATAAATCTGTCCGATAATTTTTATGCTTTCCATGTTGAATAAATCATCTGATAATTTGTATTGTCTTTTAATCTGTTTTAACTGAGCCTCATTAATTGTCAATGAGTTTAGTCTGCTATTCGATAAAACACCCAATTTGAATTTCTGGAAAATAAAATCGCGCATGGGCTTACTGTATTTGTCAATGGAACTAAAATCAACTATTATTATTGAGGATTCATCCAAAGCCGAATTTTGTTTCTGCTCCAATACTTTATCTTCTTTATTACCGCACTCATAAATAAGGGCAGTTAAAATAAATAAGATAATAAGATGCTTCATTTTGTCATACCTTATTTGTTTTATTATGATTCGCCTAACTTGGATTATACGACAGAACGTGCATTTTCCGCTACAGTTAACTGTAAATAAAACAACGCAACTTAGCGATCTTTGGGGCAAAATTTTTGCTCAATCAATATGCTCACTCATAAGAAGCTTACCATTGAATCACACTGTGCCCTGCTGTCGGCAATGTTTTTGATCGGAAACTTCTTTGCCCAATAAACAAGAAAATTTTCTAAAAGCAAATGCTTTTTTCACTCGAAATTTATTTTTCATTTGTTTTTATTCTGACGAGTGTATCTCCGAACGGCTATATCATAAGCTTCAGCAAGCAAAGGACGTATTCTCTCAAAGGTCGCCTCACTCGGCGAAAGCACGCAGATGAAATGTTGTGGCGCATAATCGGGATGGAGCATGATCACGTCTAAAGCGGTGAAATCATAGCTGCGGTGGTTGTTTCGATTCCAGGAAAAGTTTTGTAACGACGGGCGGCGATTGACTTTTCGGCCCGACGCGCGGTCACCTGGAACTGTGCCCCAGCAGCGAGATCAGGCTGTCGGCAAGCGTGCCACGCCAATTGGTGTAGCTATGGCCGCCGGCGAACTCGCGATACTCGATGTCGTAGCCTTTGAGTGACAAGACGTCTCGGAGCTGGCGGTTCGCTCCCAGCATCGACGCACCGAGGTCGTACATGCCGATCTCCACGTAGAAGCGAATTGGCAGTCGACGGCTCTGCTTGAGCGCATCGATCAGCGAGCCAGTCTCGCGCGGATAGAGGCGGTGCTCAAAATCGGCATCGACCGTCTGCCAGTTCTTGCTGATCCAATAGGAGCCGGACTGCGAAAGAACATTGCCGATTGCTTCAGGATGGGTAAAAGCACAATAAGTCGCGGTAAAGCCCCCAAGGCTCGATCCGGCGGCGACGACGTTGCTCGGCCCAGGACGAATCCGGTACCGCGCACGCACCCAGGGCACAAGCTCGCGGGCGATGAAGTCCGCGAACGGCTTGCTGCCTGTCAGGTCTCGATTCCGCTTGCTAAGAGATTGGTTTTCCCTACTCGCTTCATGTCCATACCCAGGTAGTCGGGCCCTCCCGACAACCATGCGTACTCGGTATGGTCGTCACCCAGGACAAAGTATGTAACACGCATCTCAGCCGTATTGCCGTCGATCGCTTCGATCAACGGTCCCTTCCCCTTGCGATCCGCCATGAACTTGTCGAGGGCCCTCGGGTCCGTCAGCGAGGCCTCCCACAAATCGTAGACGGCAGTGATCGGATAGGCGGCCTTGGCCAACCGTCTGGCATTCGCGGTAGCTGCAAGGATGGAATCGACGGTCAGGATGTACTTACCTGGCTTGGCGGCACTGTCCGCCGACCGGATGACCATCTCGTACCTCCCGGACCGCACAGCCGTGAAATCGATCGACTCGGCACCGATCGAGTCCGTGGCGTTGTCCAGTCGGGCTACTCGTTGTCCTTCCGGACCGTAGACTTCGATGGCGATGTCGATGCCTTCTTGACTGACCTTGCCGAGGATCGCGGCTCCGGTCTCGAGGTCGCGAGAGTACACGTGCTGATCCGAAGGACCCAGCGCGCGGTCGCGCGTCATCCCAGCGGTCACCTGCTCGGCCTGCTGCCGAATGCCGCCCGATTCGCCGCACCCGATGACGGTCGACAACACGAAGAGCAGGGGGAGCAAGCGGACACTCGTTCGCCGCCCGACCGCAGCGGAACTGCCGTCGACCCGAGCCGCGAGGGCGCGGCTAGAAGTGTGGAGTAAGCAGGGGGTCATCGAACGATCCTTATTCAAGTTCGTAGCGGCCTAACACCTTATTCACTTGCCAAGCCCCGCCATTTCCCGCGTTTCTAATAGTAGCCATTTGTTTCCAATATTAGAAACTTTTTCGCCCAATGTTTCTAATAGTAGCCATTTTTTCGGAGCAACAAAATGGCTACTATTAGACATTTCTCGGGCGGGCGCGCGGCGGCGTTTTGTTTCTAATATTAGAAACTTTTTGCCTCCAGCAAACGCTTTTCCGGCGCCGGCGTACCCAGAACAACGTAAGACCGTCGGCAAGCGCGCCGTCCCGGCCAGCTTGATGGCTTCGAAAGATTGCCATCAAACCGGAAACCTGAGCAAAACAGCGACAAAGCGCTTTGGCTTTTTCCGCGCGAAAGTTGTTATAGCGGGTGTTTAAAAATAGGCGCAGTTGTTCTTTCACTGGCGGGCCACGTCTGCTGGCGCCGACTGCCGGTTTGCCAATGGTTGACCACAGGTTGGATGAATGCATAAATCCCCGCGGTAAAAACGCATTCACAGCTTGTTGGGTGTTGTTGGCAACACCCGAAGATTATGGAAGTAAGGTAGAAAAATCTTTCTGAAAAGTCAAGCCCGATTTTGCCGCCCTGACTCGTTGCCGTGTGATTGCCGTGTTTTTGAATGAGCGGAATAGAGTGGTGGGGATTGTCCCGCAGCCGGGAGGTCAAACAATTCTGGCTCTTTCTCCTACTCGTACGCGCTTTGAAAGTTTTAAACCGCGAGTAAGAGTAGGAGTCCGAGTAAGATTAAGAGATGCAAAATTACTTCACAAACAGCATTTCACTGTACACCGGCAGCGGCCAGTAATCATCCGGCAGCGCTTTTTCCAGTTTCGCCGCAACGGTGCGGACCGCGCTCATCGCCGGCAATACTTTGTCGCGCATGTGATAGGCTTTTTGATGCACGGTGTCGCCGCCGAGATCGGCATTGACCGCCACCAATTTGTCCAGCACAACTTTGAATTCATCGATCAAGCTGTTGACTTCGTTCAAAATTTTGGTGACGCCGGTCGGGTTGACGCCGCCCTGCTTCAACTCGTTCACCGTCGCCGCCAGATCGTGCAGATGGCGCACGGCCGCCGGCAAAATCATGGTCTGCGCCATCGTCGCCGAGGTTTCCGCCTCGATGTTCACGGTTTTAAAATACTGATCGAACATGATCTCGGCGCGCGCGTCCAGCTCGCGGGCGTTCAGCACGTGATATTTCTCCAGCAGCTTTTGATTTTTGGCGTCGTGCAAACGCTCGAGGGCGTCCAGCGTATTGCGCAAATTGAACAAACCGCGTTTTTCCGCCTCTTGATGCCACTCGGCGGTGTAGCCGTCGCCATTAAAGATGATGCGCTTGTGCTTGCCGATCACGTCTTTCAACACCGCGTGCAGGGCCTGCGCAAACGGCAGGTTGTTGCTGAGATGGTTTTCCACTGCCGTCGTCAATTCATCGATAGCGGCGGCGGCAATGGTGTTGAGCACGACGTTGGGAAACGAGATCGATTGGCTCGAGCCCACCGCGCGGAACTCAAACTTGTTGCCGGTGAACGCAAACGGCGAGGTGCGGTTGCGATCGCCCGCATGGCGCGGCAGATGCGGCAGCACCGGCGAGCCGAGGCCGAGCAAATCTTTGGACTTGCTGCTTTCCGGTTTGCCCTTTTCGATTTGCTCGAAAATATCCGTGAGCTGATCGCCGAGAAAAATCGACATAATTGCCGGCGGCGCTTCGTTGGCGCCGAGCCGATGATCATTCGGCGCCGCGGCGACGCTGGCGCGCAGCAAATCCTGATAATCATCCACGGCTTTGATCACCGCCGCGCAGAAAAAGAGAAACTGCATGTTGTCGTGCGGCGTTTCGCCCGGCTCCAGCAAATTCATGCCGGTGTCGGTGGACATCGACCAGTTGTTGTGTTTGCCGCTGCCGTTGATGCCCGCGAACGGCTTCTCATGCAGAATGCAAACCAGCCCGTATTTGCGGGCGGTGTTTTTCATGATCTGCATCATCATTTGTTGATGATCGGCGGCGAGATTGCTGTTCTCAAAAATCGGCGCGACCTCGTATTGGCCCGGCGCCACTTCGTTGTGCCGCGTTTTGATCGGCACGCCGAGGCGATAAAGTTGATATTCCACGTCGGTCATGTACGCGAGCACCCGTTCGGGAATCGAGCCGAAATAATGATCTTCCAACTCCTGCCCGCGCGCCGGCTTCGCGCCAAACAGCGTGCGCCCGGTCGTCACCAAATCCGGCCGGCGAAAGAAAAATTCTTCGTCGATGAGAAAATATTCCTGCTCGGAGCCGACCGTCGTATAAACTTTATGCACGTTTTTCACCTCGAACAACGCGAGCGCCCGCAACGCCTGTTGGTTGAGTGCCTCCATCGAGCGCAGCAGCGGCGTTTTGTTGTCCAACGCCTCACCTGTCCATGAGGCGAACGCCGTCGGAATGCACAGCGTCGCACCGTGGTGATTTTTCATAATGAACGCCGGCGAAGTCGGATCCCACGCCGTGTAGCCGCGCGCCTCAAACGTCGCGCGAATGCCGCCGCTGGGAAACGAGGAGGCATCCGGCTCGCCCTGAATCAAATCCTTGCCGGAAAATTTGGCGACCGCGCCGCCGCCGGCATTCGGCGTCACGAAACTGTCGTGTTTCTCGGCCGTGCTGCCGGTGAGCGGCTGAAACCAATGGGTAAAATGCGTCGCGCCGTGTTCCACCGCCCATTCTTTCATCGCCAGGGCCACGACGTCTGCGAGTTTCGGATCGAGCTGCTTGCCTTTGTCGATGGTTTCAAGCAGCGATTGAAAAACTTCTTTCGGCAATTTTTCGCGCATCACCTCCATATTGAAGGTGTGTTCGCCGAAAATTTCGTTGATGTCCGCGGTCAATTGCTGCGCCGGGGTGTCGTGCAACGACCAGCTTTTCGCTGCGGCAATGACATCGTAACGCCGATTGTTTTTAGACATGGGCAATCCTCCTAAAAAAGTTTAGCAAGCACGTCAAATCCGGTCGCCATCATCCGTTCACCACTCTTCAGGCGCAGCCGATTTGAAACAGGTAAATTGAATTAAATTTTGCTTTCAGCGCAAAACCGATAGGGTTTAAATTTAAAACAAAAATCTTAATAAGCAAGGAAAATTTTTAATTTAAATTAAAAAAGAAAGTATTTTATATTTTATACCTAATTTATTAACGCTATAAAGCTATTAAGATCGGGAAAGTTAAAGTAATTTTGCCGGTGGTTCATTTTTTCGGCCCGCGGATGGGCGCAAATTAAAAATTAGCGTATATTCGCGTTCATTCGCGGTTTCAGAAAAGCTCAAAACCGATTCACCAAACTAATATGCACTTTGCCGTTGGTCAGCGGATCGCCTTGTCCCAGGCCATAATCGACGCCGATGAGGCCGAGCGGCGTGTCGACGCGGGCGCCGAGGCCCCACGCGTAAACACTGTTTTCGACTTCCTGCCGCGGTGTCGCGGCGCCGGCATATTCAAAGCCGGAATAGTAACCGGCGTCAAAAAAAATAAACGCGCGCGTGCGCGGTGAAAGCAAGTAACGATATTCGAGATTGCTCCAGGCCAGGCGCGAGCCGCGAAATTGCTCTTCGCGATAGCCGCGCAGCGTCGTGGCCCCGCCGAAACGAAATTGATCCGTCACAAAAATTTCCGGCGGCGCATTGCTTTTCACCTGCCGGCCGTGCACCGCGAGGCTCAGCACCTGCGGCCAATGAATGGGCAGCAGCCACTGGAAATCCACCCAGATTTTGTCGCGCGAAAAACTTTTCCGCGCCGTTCCAGCGATCTCCGAATTTTTGCGGCCCGTCTCTACCGTCGTCGCATAAAAAATTCCACGCCGGGGATTGAGCGGATCATCGGTGGAATCATAACGCAGCGACGCGCCCACACTCGTGACGCGGCTGGCGGGCAGCTTGAAGCGGGCTTGCGTCAACGAGTCCGGCGTAAGATTCTCCCGGGCCAGATGGCCGCTCGCGGAAAAATTTTCTCCCAGCGGCAACTCCGCCGTCAAATCCCAGCGGCGTTCCACATAGCTCGTGTCGCGAATGGTCTGCTGAAAGCCGCCGGAAACGTGCGCTGGAAAACCGGCAACCCACGGCTCGCGGTAACGCAGCGCCAACTCCTGCGTTTGCCGGTTGCGTTTCTCCCAGTGCGCCTCCAGTTGGCGGCCGCTGCCAAACAGATTGCCGAATTGCACGTCGATCAACCCGGTGACATAGCCTTTTTGCCGGTCGTCACCAGGATTGTATCCTGCCACGCCGCTGAACAAGTTGCTGTTGCGCTCTACCACCGCCACTTGCAGCGCATAGCGCCCCAACGAATCCAGCGCGAGTTGCGGCAGCGCGACGGGTTGTTGGAGAAAATCCAATCGTTTCAACCGTTCCGGAATACTCTCGACCTCCGCAAGATTGTAGAGATCGCCGCGCTGCACCGGCAATTCGCGCGCGATCACCGCGCGTTTGGTCAACTGGTTGCCGCGAATGAGAACAGAGTCAATTCGCACCAGCGGCCCGGAATTGAATTTTAGATGCAACGTCGCCAGCGCGGCTTGCTCGTCCGTGGCCACGGTGACGGAATCAAAGGCAAAATTGGCCAAGGGATAACCGCGGCGCGCCCAAGCAACGAGAATATGATTGAGTTGCTGTTGCAAGGCCGTTTCATCGTTGATGTTGCACAGTTCAGCCCAATTGGCGTTGACGGCTGATTGGACGGCGGCGGAGAATCGCACGCGCGGCCTGCTGTTAAAAAAAACGGTGGCCGTTTTCGGCTGGCGAGTCACACTATCAACTTGCGCGAAATAAAAACCGCGTTGTTGGGCCATTTCCAATGCCCGCCGTATTGTCATTCCCAGTTCCGTGATGACGATCTTGGGCTTGCCGTCCGCTTGCCGCAAATCACTGGCGCTGATCTCGCCTCGCGCTTTCCAGATTATTTTTATAACGGTTGAATCCGGTGAACTTTGGCCGGTTAAAAAACTCGGCACCGAAAGGACGCCCAAAAAGATAACTAAAAGATTTAATCGTCTATTTCGACGGTCATGCTGAAAGAATCCTTTCAGGCTCCAACCATTATTTTGAATTGAAAAAAGATTCCGGCGGAATGACAGGTAGAGGAACACCCATTCGCTCGCCCGGAGCAGAGCCATTGCCAAAAATAAATAAAAGGTTCGAAATGGTTTTCTTCGCGTCAACTTGGCGTCTTGGCGTCTTGGCGTGAATTTTTTATTTCGATGTGTTATCGGCATGATTTGTTCTATTTAAAAAAACGCCCGCATTTCGACTTTGCCCAAATGCAATGTTGGGCGCTGCGGCTCGTTGCGGCCGAGATACGATGCGGAAATGTTGATGTTCGTCGACACGCGATATTCAAAAGCGAAGTTCCAACGCAGCGTCCGGCCCGGACGATTGCCGTTCGCTATTTCGAAAGGCAAAATGCGATCGGTCGGCGTCGCCCGCACTTGCGCCCATTCCACCTCGCTGCTCAACCGGCCTTTGCCGCGAAAAGAGTACGTGGTGCGCGGTTTTAAAGAGAAGGCCGTCACTTCGGTGGGATCGGCATAAGCCCGATCCGTATCAAACGAAACTCCGGCGGCGCTGGCGATTTCCCAAACGGCGCGGGGCCGATAGGAAAGCTCAAAGCTGCCGGTGCGATTCAACACCAGGCGGTTCTGCCGCCGCGCGATAGCGTCAAACGTGCGATCTTCCCGGTTAAAAATCAATTCGGTTTGGCTGCTCACTTGCGGTGAAAAGGCCAGCGTGGCGCGCAACTCGTGACGCAACTGCCGGCGGCGCGACAAGCCTTCGCCGAAGAATTGATTGTTCAACTCGCGCAACGCCGTCAAGCGATAACGCAACGATCGCGCGCGATGATTTTCCCACAGATTGATATCCTGCCGCAAACTCTGCGCGCCAAATTGGGTGAATTGCGGATTTTGAAAACGCGACAAATTGAGCCGGTAAATTTGCCACACGCGCGGATCGCCGGTTTTTTCCTCGAGTCGGATAAACGTTTCCGTAGTCACGACTTTGAGATAGTCGCGCCAATTTTTACGCTGCGGCTTGGGTGACGCCTCCGGCGATTTTGACGGCGGGGCGGCAGTGCGCAGCAGGCTCGCGAAATTAATGCGAATATTGCTGCGGGCGCGCAACTCGACGACCGGCACAAAACTTTCCGTCGGTTGAATGCGCAACACATAGTCGCCAAACAAATCCGGCAGGTATTCGTTCAAATCGGCGTCGTAGCGATAATTCCCCTCGCCCTGCCGGGCTTTGATGAAAACCCGTTGTTGTTGCGCGGTTTGCGTGTTGGTGATTTGATATTGCCAGTCGGTATCGATGGCGCGCTGATACGGCGCGAACCGCACGCGCACGTCGGCGAGATCGGTGCGGATATCCTGCTGGTTGAGATCGGTGAAGCGGCGCTCGCGATGTGTGAACGCAACATCCGCGGCCAGCGCTCTCCAGCGCTCCAGCGCCAGCGCGTAGCTTTGGGTGAACGCCGAAGACTTGGGAAGCAATCCGCGCCGATTTCGGATGTCATCATCGCGTTGATTGAACGTCGCCGTCATTTTCATTTGCCGGAAAATTTGGGTTTCCACCCCGGCGGTGTAACTGTTGAAACGAAATCCGGAAGCGGTGTCAGCCAAAACTTCGCGGCGATCTTCCCCTTCAAAGCCGAACTGCGGTTTGAATTTCCAGAATACATAACTCGCTGCGCCGCGCTGCCGCCGCCAATCCGAAGCCGAATTAAACGCCGTCTTTTCCCGGGAGATGTTTTCAATTTGATATTGCAACTCCGGCAGTTTGGCGCGTTTGAAATCCATCCCGGCTTCCCAACGGCCGGAGGCCGAGCCGCGATTTAATTGACCATAACCGCCGCGCCAATTCCATCCCGTGAGCGGCGCGTAGGTGGCGGAAGCTTCCAGCATTTCTTCGGCGGTGGTGCTCACTTCCTCTGCCAGATTCCAGCGCCGGTTAAATTCCACGACGTCGGCGCGATCAATGTCGCGATAGCGCGAATCTTTTTTGCGAAACCGCGCCTGCAAACTCATGCGGCCGAATTTCGAATTTTGCGGTTCGAGGCGCAAGGTGGAAAGCAACGCGCGGCCGGTGTTATCGCCGTCATCGCGGTTGGAATAAAGGTTTTGATCCAACTGGCTGATGGCAATCTCATTGATGATGGTCACGCCGGGCCACGGCGCGATTTCGAGGCGCGAGTCCAACACTTCCTGGCGCACCGCGGGCGTCAACAAAATGACGGGGGCGTAACGGCCTTGATTTTTGCCGGCATAAACAAAATTTCCGAAGCCGCGATACGCGTAGTCGCCGCGACCGTCGCCGAGGTCGGAAAATTTCACTTCGTAATCGCCGGAATCCGGGCCGACATAAACCCAAATGGAATCGCGGCGAATATAATTTCCCTGCTTTGCGCCGGTGAAGCGCGAGCCATCGCGCGCCGCAAAACCGTCGCCGGCCGCAGCGAGCAAGTTCCGCTCTGTTTCGTTGAGCGTAAACGCCAACGGATTATCCTGATCGTCGCCTTCGCGCAACAATGTCGTTTGCCATTTCAGCTTTTCATTGAAGCCGGTCACCTGCCCCTGCGCGCTGTACAAATTGCGCCGAAAACTTTCGTCGGAAAATTGAAAATCCACCGTCAGCCGCGAGTCGCTAGTGATGAGGCGTTTGCGCGTGAAGGTAATCTGGCCGTTGGAGTATTCGATCACGTAATCATTGTTCTCGCCGCGCGTCAGCGGTTGCCCGTCGAGCCACACGCGCTCGGTTCCCGCCAAAATTAAAATATCGATTTGTCCGCGATCGCCCTGCAATTGATACGGGCCTTGTTTGCCCTCGACACCGTTGAATTGGTTGGTCGTAAATTTTCCCCGCGACACGGCGGCGGAAAGCTGCAATTGAAAATTTGCCGGCAGCAGCTCCGAATGGCCTAGCGCAATTTTGGCGCCCTGCAACTTGCGATTGTAGCGCGAAAATTCGCTGCCGCCATATTCGATTTGAAA
>CAYUVM010000068.1:0-12349 GCA_964447935.1 uncultured Cytophagia bacterium
AACCTCTGCACATTGGTAAGCGTAGCGTTTTATGGCAATTTCACTGCGGGCGTTATTCAAGGCATTCGTATAAAGCCAGCCTTTAAAATTTCCACTGGCCGAATTAAATGAATGTGCGGCAAACCAAACCCGGGTAAAGGTTTCTTGCAACAAATCCTGCGCGATTTCCTTGCTGCCGGTATAGCGAAAAATGAAATTATAAATCCGTACTTCATACCGAAAATATAAAACTTTAAAAGCGCGAGTGTTTTTCTCGAGCACCATGCTCATCAACTCGACATCCGTGCTTTTTTCCATGCCAGAACTCAATTGCTCTTTTTATAAGATACCAGGTTAGTCGCTAAAAAGTTGTATAAAGTGGAAAATTAATCATCGCCCGAGTGCAGAGCCAGAGGAATAAAGCACGATAAAAAGCGGCGCATTATAAAAGCGGGAAACAGCGGTTGGCCAACACTTCAAAGCGGAGGGTCCTCAAAAAACACTTGCCAACAGAATCCCTAATTAATGTTGCAAAACAAAAACATTTTAATTTAAGCCATCTGGAGTAAAAGCACAAGCGCTAAGTCAAGGCACTCTAATTTCTTGACTTTACAGGAAAAGTTTGTATATTTTCTGTTGGTGTGTTCTGAATCCGGCTTGGCAATTTTTTTGGGGAAAATTAATTGATCGTCACGATGATTTTTTACGCGATGGCATGATGGCTAAAATTGCGCGGCAGTTAGCAAAAAAGAAGCGAACGGACGCTCCATAAAATCGACAGAAAATACGTCCCAACCTCAAGAAGTTATCATTCGACTTGATCGGCATTTTTGTTTTAAAGCGGCTGGAAGAATTTTTTTTGCAAATTACTCTATATTTGAGCGCTTGCAGCCACTCAATAGTTAAGCATCGCCACTTAAATAGATTTCCCAATTCACGCGGTTGTCATTCCCGCATGTTTTGGCGGGAATCCAGTGAGCAAAGCTAATGGATGCCCGATTAAAGCACTCGAGCATGATGATCGCCTGGGTAACTTATTTAATCGGCATTCCTAATTCTACTTAGCCACATTTAAAATTGTGCCCACGAAACACACGAAAAACGCGAAAAGTTTTTAGTGTATTTCGCGTTTTTCGTGGGCCACGCAAGGTAATCTGAGTAAGTAGAACTAAGATCAAAAACTCTCGATATTGTTGTTCGCCGGATTGGGTTTTAATTTTTAAAAGCCATGATTTATTCGCTTCGTCTGGCGCTCGCCCAGATCAATTGCACGGTGGGGGATATTCCCGGCAACACCGTCCGCATTTTGCATCAGCTCGAACAAGCCCGCGCGGCCAACGCCGATTTGGTGTTGCTGCCGGAGCTGGCCATCACCGGTTATCCGCCCGAGGACCTTTTGCTGCGGCGCGATTTTATTGAAGCCAATCTGCAGGCGCTGGAGCGGATCGTCCCGGCGACGCGCGGCCTGGTGGCATTGATCGGGTTTGTCGAGCGCGAGGGCAATGCGATTTTTAACGCCGCTGCCGTTTGTGTCGACGGCCGGCTGCTGACGACTTATCGCAAAATTTGCCTGCCGAATTACGGCGTGTTTGATGAGAAGCGCTATTTTCAAGCCGGCGAACAGCCGTTGATTCTAAGGCTCGGCGATCTGCGGCTCGGCGTCAGCATTTGCGAGGACATTTGGGTTGACGGCGTCATTGAATATGAGGCGATCAACGGCGCGGATTTTGTGGTTAACATTTCGGCCTCGCCGTATCATTGGAAAAAAGGCGACGAGCGGGAATTTTTACTCACGCGCCGCGCGCGGAATAATCGCGTTTATCTGGCTT
This sequence comes from uncultured Cytophagia bacterium, assembly GCA_964447935.1. GTDB lineage: Bacteria > Zhuqueibacterota > Zhuqueibacteria > Zhuqueibacterales > Zhuqueibacteraceae > Zhuqueibacter. Next base: position 1,809 of record CAYUVM010000068.1, read on the forward strand.
ACGTGAACACCGTCGGCGGGCAGGATGAATTGCTGTTCGATGGCCGCAGCTTTATTTTCGATCCGTACGGCGAAGCGTTGGTGCGCGGCAAGAAGTTTGAAGAACAATTCATCGTTCACGACCTTGCGATTGATACGGCGTTGGTGCGCCATGCCGAGCGGTTTAAAGGCGTCATTGCTGCCGCCGGGCCCCAAATTTCACTCACCGCTTCCAGAGCGTTGTCGCTGCGCGAAGTCGCCATTGTGGCGGCTCCCATTTTGTCGAGACCGGCTAGCCCGCCGAATCTCGCGCCGCATCTCGATGATGAAGATGAAGTGTTCCGCGCCCTTATTCTTGGCACGCGCGATTACGTGCGCAAAAATGGGTTCAAAAAAGTCGTGCTGGGCCTCAGCGGCGGCATCGACTCGGCACTGACCGCGGTGGTGGCGGCCGCCGCGCTGGGGCGCGAGAATGTGATTGGGGTGTTAATGCCGAGCCGGTTCAATATTGCCGCGAGCACGGAAGACGCCCTGGCGCTGGCGCAAAGTCTGGGCATCGAGACGCTGACGATTCCCATCCACGCGCCGGTGACGAGCATGGAAAATTTGCTGGCGCCGGTGTTCGCCGGACGGGAACGCGACTTAACGGAAGAAAATTTACAAGCGCGCGTGCGCGGCATGATTTTGATGGCGCTGTCCAATAAGTTCGGCTGGCTCGTGCTCACCACCAGCAATCGCAGCGAAGTGGCGGTCGGTTACGCAACTTTATACGGCGACATGGCGGGCGGTTTTGGCGTGATTAAAGACGTGCCGAAAACCTTTGTTTATCGGCTCGGGCGTTGGATCAATGAGGTTCATTTTAACGGCCGCGCCGTGATTCCGCCGCGCACGATAGACCGGCCGCCGAGCGCGGAATTGCGCCCCGAGCAAACCGATCAGGATTCGCTGCCGCCGTATGATTTGCTCGATCGCATCATCGAAGCGTATGTAGAAGAGAATCGCGGGGTGGCAGAGATGGTGGCGGCGGGCTTGCCCGAAGAAACCGTGCGCCAGGTGCTCAAGCTCATCGACCGCGCCGAATACAAACGCCGGCAGTCCGCGCCCGGCATTAAAATTACGCCGCGCCATTTCGGCAAAGACCGCCGTCTGCCGATCACCAATCGCTTTCAGCCGTAAATTATGCCGATTTTACAAATCATCAAAGGCGGCGTGCTGCTGCAGGAATATGAAATTCACGCCGAGCATGTTACCATCGGCCGCGATGCCAGCAACGACATTCGTCTCGGTGATTTGACGGTTTCGCGGCAGCACGCCCAATTGCGGCGCGAAGCCAGTGGCCGTTATTTCGTGGAAAATTTGGAAAGCCGCAACGGCATTCAGTTGAACGGCCACGGTCTCAGCCAACCCACGGCATTAGCGGACGGCGATCAACTTAAAATCGGCGCTTATCAATTGTTGTTTCGCCATTCTGCTGAGTCTAATCCGCCAACGCCAAAGAGTCTTGGCCGCACTTCTGATCAGGCCTTGTTGGAAGTTTTTGGCGCCATGCCCAACGCGCCGGCGCTTCCGCCAGTTGCCGAACCGACCCAAATTCTCCCGCTGGAATCCATGCCGCGGCCAACCCCCTCGGCGCCCGCCGGAGAAGTGGAAGTTGGCATTCTCATTAATGAAGCCAACAATGCGATTTTTACGCTGGATCGCGACAATATTGTGCTGGGAAATGACGGGGTGGTTGATATTCGAATTCCCGGCCCGGAACGCATGCGCGCCACCATCGCCCGCCGCGGCGAATACTTTTATTTGTGCAGCGAAACCCCGTTGCCCTGCGTGACCATCAACGGCCGCCCGGTGATGAACGCGCGCCTGCAGTATAACGATCGCCTGGAAATCGGCGGGCGCAATTTTATTTTTCGGGAGATATGATTTAGAGCACGAGCTTGTCTTTCAATTTCCGTTTCAGCATTTCGCGCGCGCGGAAGATGCGCGCTTTAACCGTGCCGAGCGGCACTTTGGTGATTTCGGAAATTTCTTCGTAGGAAAGCTCGTCGCTGTGGCGCAACAAAATCACTTTGCGGTATTTTTCCGGCAGATCTTCGATGGCTTGCGTAATCATGCCGGTTTTTTCGGTGGAAAGCAAATCGTGGTCGGAAGACGATTGCAAATCCGGATACTCCCGCTTCAACTCGCCTTCTTTCGACTGGATGGGCTTATCCAGCGAATACGTCCGCAGCTTCTTCTTGCGCAGATGATCGATGGTGTTGTTGATCGCGATTTTGTACAACCAGGTGGAGAAGGCAAATTCTTCGTTGAAGGTGGCCAATGAGGCAAAGGCCTTCATAAAAGCCTCTTGCACGAGATCTTCGGTTTCTTCACGGTTGCGGACCATTTTGTACAGCAAATTAAACAACGGACCGTGGTAGCGTTGCATCAACTCGGTAAACGCTTTTTGCTCGCCGTGCAAGGCGCGGTCAATGACCGGTGTTTCGGACCTTTTCGCTGGCATATCGGGCGGAATCGTTCCTCTCAAATTCGTTTCGCACAAGATAGGCTAAAATTCGATAACAATCAAGCAAAAAACTGCCGAATGATTATTGGCGTCGGAATTGATCTCGTTGAAATCGCCCGCATTGAAGAGATGCTGGCGCGCTGGCCGCAGCGTTTTACCGCGCGCGTGTTTACCCCGGAAGAAATGGCGGCAGGTGAAAGTCGCAGTTCGCCGGCGGCCGCGTTGGCCGCGCGTTTTGCCGCCAAAGAAGCTTTTGCCAAAGCGCTTGGCACCGGCGTCGACAAAAATTTTTCATGGAAAGATTTTGCCGTGCACAATGACAGCAATGGCCGCCCGCTGCCGCGTTTGAGCGCCCGCCTCGCCGCGCGTTTATCGGGTGTCAGCGTCCATTTGAGCTTGTCGCATTCCGATCATTATGCAACGGCCGTTGTGGTTTTGGAAAAGCTTCAGTAAGGTCCGAAGTTCGAGGTCAAATGTCCGAGGTCCGAAATTTAACAAAGAAGACAAATGACTTGAGCGGAAGTAAAAAAACAACCCGAGCGAGAACCAAACGGAAAAATTGTTTCTATGGAATTGCCCAACGATTTTGCCCAACTTTCCCGCGTTGTGACTGCGGAGGAAATGCAGGCCGTCGATAAATATACCATTGAAACGCTCGGTATCGCCGGGCGCGTGTTGATGGAGAATGCCGGGCGCGCTGTGTTTACCGCGATTAACGCGCGCTGGTCGCCGCTGGCCGGCAAGCGCGCGCTGGTGTTGTGTGGCAAAGGCAATAACGGCGGCGATGGCCTGGTGGTGGCGCGCTATCTGCGCGAAGCCGGCGCGCCGTGTGAATTTTTTTTGATTGGCGCCATTAGCGAATTGCGCGGCGATGCGGCGGCTAATCAAATCGTGCTGGCGCGCCTCGGGTATCCGGTACACGAAATTCAGCAGCTCGAAGCGTTGCCGGATTTGCGGCAGGCTGATTTTATTGTTGATGCCCTGCTCGGCACCGGTGTGCGCGGACCGCTGCAAGGGTTGCTGGGGCAGATCGTCACGCGCATGAACGAGAGCGGCCGCCCCGTCATTGCGATTGATTTGCCCACCGGCATGAACGCCGACACCGGCGAAGCGGCAGGCCCCTGCGTGCAGGCGAAATTGACGGTAACTTTCGGCTGCCGCAAACAGGGGCTACTCTTCTCGCCGGGCCGCGAGTTTGCCGGCGAGGTGGTTGTCGCTGAAATTGGTTTTCCGGAAATGGCATTTCGCCAGGTCGCCGCGGCAATGAAAACGAAACGCCCGGCGTTTTTATTAACGCCGGAGGTGCTGGCCAATTGGATGCCACGTCGTGCTCCGGACGCGTTTAAAAACCGTGTCGGGCAAATTTTAGTTATTGCCGGCTCGCGCGGTTTGGGCGGCGCGGCGCGCTTAACCGCCACGGCCACATTGCGCGCGGGCGCGGGTCTCGTGGTGTTGGCTGCGCCGGAAACGTTGCTGCCGCAATTTGAAGCCGCCACTGCCGAGGCGATCAAATTGCCGTTGCCGGAAGAAAATGGCATCATCAGCGCGGCCGCGATTGCGCCATTGCAAGATCGTTTGTCCTGGGCGGACGTCATCGCCATCGGGCCGGGGCTTGGGGTCTCCGCAGGAGCGCAACGCGTCGTCAAACACGTGTTGGCGGAATTTTCCGGCGCCGTCGTGCTCGATGCGGATGCGTTGAACAATCTGGCTGGACAGGAAGAAGCGATCCGGCGCGCGGCGGGAAAAATTATTCTGACGCCGCATCCCGGCGAGCTGGCGCGTTTAACCGGCGCGAATAAAATGTCGATTGCCGCCAATCCGGTTGCCGTGGCCCGGCAGACCGCGGAAGCTTTGGGACAAGTGTTGGTCTTGAAAGGCGCGCCCACGGTGGTGGCCTCGCCAACCGGCGAGGTGTTTATCAATTCAACGGGAAATCCGGGGATGGCCACCGGCGGCAGCGGCGACGTGCTCACCGGCATTATCGCCGGACTGGCCGGACAACAACTTGATCCATTGCGCGCGGCGCTGTTAGGCGTGTATCTTCACGGCCTCGCCGGCGATGGCGCGCGCGATCACCTCGGCGAATGGAGCCTGTTGGCGGGAGATATTGTGGAGCATTTGCCGAAAGCGATGCAGCAGTTGGCGAATGCGCCGGGCCACTGCATTTGAAAGAAAAATACTTTTGGTTGTCTTGCTTTTCCCTCGTGAATTGTTGATCTTGGGCAAGTATTACAGGAAAGCAGCACTTAGTTGTTCAAGGAAGTGTGTCCATAAAGTATGTTTAGCGAATATGGTTTTTATCATTATTGCAAAACAAGAATTTTGCACGCCGAGTCTTCAATTTGTTTTATTTGAAGTTACTTTTGGTTAGAAATGCATTTTGTGTCGCATAATCCAAGTTAGCTGCCTTATTGTCATTTTTGTATTTACTGCTAGGCAGAGCATATTTTACACCTACTGAAAAGCCAAAAGCAAACGCGACAAATATTAAGATAAGGACAGTCTCAAGTGGAAACATTCTGGAACTCCGTAGATGCTATTTCTACAACCAATACAATTGTTCGATGGGCTGTAGCAATTTGTGGTATTATCGCCGTAATTCTTACAATGCGAGAAAAAGTATTAAAATCCAAAATAGACTCCGAAAAAGAACGTGCGGCTAAGGGGATTCAACTTCAATTAGACAGCTTAAAACTTTCATTGCAAGATCGCACGCTGCCGTCCGACAAGATTCGTACAGCAAGAAATATACTTTCCGAATTAAGCGGCACTAAAATTTCGTTTTGTCTTGCCCGCTTTCTCAATCTGGAAACCAACAATTTTTGCAATCAACTAATCGAGTTATTTGAATCAAGTAAATGGATTGTTGAAAAGCCTGCACAACGAATAACTAAAGACGATACTGGCTTGCAAGTGCTTATGGAAGATAGCGGTAAACTGCTTAAAGAAGCCGAACTTATCCAATCCTGTTTCAAAGAGCTTGGTTTTGATTGTAAAATAACACGCGACGCAAATCGTCAAGGGCTAAGTCTGTATATTGGCAATAAAAGGTAATTCGAACATATCAACATCATTAAATTATAAATGCTGGCTTCGCGACACATTTTCTTAGTTTGAAAGTTTTACCCCCATTTTAAAAAGCTAAAATCGGAGTTCTCTAAATGTCCGACTTGAAACATTGGTACAACGACAATTATGACGAGTCTAAAAATACTGCTATGGCTTTGTTTAATATCGCTGAAGCAATAGAAAAACTTGCTAATAGCATAACCAAACAAGACCAAGATTCAAAAACTGCTTTTAAAAAAGAGTTGGCTAACATTTCAGATAAAACAGACCAACTTTATAAGATCGTTGAAACTGCCATTGCCAAGCAAGATATTGAGACCATCAAAGAACAGCTTGGACAAATCTACGGACGTTTGACGGCACTCAACCAACTTATTCTGAAGAAAGAAAGTCCGTAAGTTCAACGTCTTTTAGCGCTTGCTCGACCATTTCGTAAAGCCAGCGAGTGTATTGCTGTTCGAGCGTTTGATAAGTCAGTTTTCGTTTTTCTTTCGCCAGTTTGATGGCCTTGTCAAGGTATTCGGTCTTGACGTAGTGTTTGTTTAGTTGTTCGAGGGTCATTTTTTAAAAAAATCTTTAAGGAAAAACTCGTGAGTGTAGATAAAAGTCAGAAAAAAAGCAAAACAGATGAGAGCAAGCCCGATAAAGGGATAGAGCCGTCTCTTCCAGGTAGTGCCCCAATTATAAGCAAAGGCAAAAAGTCCAATCCAAATCCCCCAGCACCACATGACGAGACAAACAATGAAGGACAGGATGCTCGTCCAAAGTGGGTAATCTTTCTTGAGTCGATTCCACAGTGGCAAAATGCCGTAGCTGCCATTGTTCTCGGAATCTTTGCGATCCTGAGCAGTATAGGTTCTATAATGTCCGCTTGCGCTGCCGAAGATTCTGCGGATGCTGCAATTGAAAATATCAGGATACTTAAAATATCCGTAAAAGCCGATATTGCCATAACCGAATTGTATAACACAACTCCTGAACCTTTTAATGACAGAACCCACGACAGATTGGAAGCTACCTTTTACATAACTAATACAGGCCAAACTCCTGCTACCGATGTCAGAGACTCGACATATATCGAAGTCCGTCCCAAAGATGCCAAAATTATTATGCCCAAAAGTGTAGATCAGTCCGAACAATTTAGTATTAGCGCTAATACTCGGTATGAAAGCAGAGTACAATCTGTCATTGTTTTGAGCAAAGAACAAATTGCCGGTGTCGAAAACGGAGATTTGAAAATATTCTTGTGGGGGAAAATCGCTTACAAAGACATCTTTAGCGATATCGACTCGATAATATTTTGTTTCGAGTATAATTTCGAGCAAAAGAAATTTCAAAGCTATAGCAATTACGAAACAAAGTAAAGCGCGACTAACAGTGCTTACCTTTTAGGCGGCAGCGCGCATCGGCCAAATTCGACACCTTATGAAAAAAGTATTAAGCGGCCAGTTCATGTGGGGCGCATTCGCTTTGTCACTCGTGGCCTTGTTGACCGCTTGCCAAAGCACGCCGACGCGAACCGCTGTAGAACTAAATCGCCTCCAGGGCTATTGGGAAGGTGACGGGGCGGGAGGCAAATGTTCCATCACCATCACGGGCAACTCGATCCACTATCGTGCCGGCACGACCTGGTATGAGGCGGCATTTGTACTAACTGCAAACACAGACCCACAGCAGCTAATCGCCACCATCAAAGATTGCGGGCCAACGAAGGATGCCCTCGGTGAAGAGGTCTTCGTCATCTACAAGATTGAGGACGGGACACTCACCCTGACCACGTACGACCCGTCCGACGAGCTGCCGAAAACCTTTAACAACAACAACCTCTACGTTGTTAAGAAGGTTGAGCCTCAGAAGAAGACTGCCAGACCCAATGAACCGAAAACGCCATGATAGCGCGCGGCTTTCCCAGCCCATGCCGCCTAACCATGCGCTGCAGCGAACCCGGCCATAGCGTTCTGGTTGCAATCCGCGCGTCCCGTGGGTCGGGTCGCTGAGCTTGAGGTATGCCGTATAGCTCAGTTTTTTCCTTGGAGTTGAAATGCCGAGAATCAGTCAGGTATTTTGTGCTTCAGCCTTCTCGCTGCATCCGAATGATGGGAGGGCGAGTCGTTGAATCGTCTCACCAAACGGCGTGGACTGTTCGTCCTATTCGGACTCTTCACTGCCCTCGCCGTGTTCCTCTTCAGTAAGTGGCTAGAAGAAGTCCGCCCGGCGACAAAGCGCGGCGGGCAGCAGCCAGTCGAACCGTTCCGCATCGCCGGCAACTTCTATTACGTTGGTGCCAACGACATCGCCGCCTTCCTCATTACCGGGCCTGAAGGCCACGTCCTGCTCGATGGTGGCTATCCCAGCACCGCGCTGATGATCATGGCGAGCATCGCGAAACTCGGCTTCGACATCAAGGACGTTAAAGTACTCCTGAATTCGGAGCCGCACCCCGACCACGCGGGTGGGCTGGCGGCGCTACAACAAGCGTCCGGTGCCGAGCTGTGGGCCAGCGAAGCGAGTGCCGACGCTATCGCTTCCGGCGGCGAAGACCCCGACATGCTCCTGCCAATCAGGGCTCTCATCCGGATCGGACTCCTCAGCTACCCGGCCGCGCGCGTCAATCATCGGTTCAAGGACGGCGACACGATCCGCGTTGGGTCAATCGCGCTCACCGCGCACATCACCGGCGGCCACACGCGCGGTGCCACTTCGTGGTCATTCACTGTCCGCGACGGTGAACGCATACTAAACGTCGTGAGCGCCAGCAGTCTGGTGGTGCTGCAAGGGATGCGGTATCCAGAACAGGGCGCCGACCTCGAGCGCAGCTTTCGCGTGCTGCGGAGCCTCCCCGCCGACATCTGGGTGACCTCACATGCGAGGCTGTGGGGCAGGTATCGCAAGTTCGCCGCCAGCGCCACCACAAAGAACCCGGTGGACCCGTTCATCGACCCCGAGGGCTATCGCGCCTACATCGACAGCGCGGCGGCGGAATTCCACCGCGGGGTGATGCACTAACAGCAATGACCCTGGCTATCCTTAGCCATGGATCGCAGAGGCCGTGGAAATCAAAGAATACTGAGTTGAATGATTGTATGATCGGGTGGAGTAACAAATCCCCAACGACAAGCGCAGCGCTTGCGGCATAGCCAATATTCGGATTGTAGGGGCCGCTTTCGCGCGGTATGCTATTCCAAAATAATTTCAAACAAATATAACTGGGCCAGCCGGTCAAAAGCGTAACTGCGCTACCAGCCGCACCTCTTCCGGCGAAGCCATTACGCCCAATTGCGGCACATTAAGTTCCCCGCGCTCTTTTTCCTTTTGCGATGAATTGCGATGCGCAATCCACGCGGCGTGAATGCCGCTGACAATGTGATTCGCAATCACGCCGGCGGCCACCAATTCGGCGCGGGCATAGGCTTTATCGCTGCGTTTGCGCATGTTAAAAAACTTTTGCCGATTGGCATCGGTGTCCCAGCGCCAGAAGTAGGTGGCCGGATCGTACAGCCCTTCCAGATCGCGGCGGCGCAAGCGCGCCTGGTTATATTCCTCGACGCTGATAAAATTTCCCATCTCCACAAAAAATTGATCGTCCTTGCCGGAGGTTTGCGCGCCGGCATGACTCGCCGAGAAAAGTTTGTAATCATTTTTCTGCCAGCCGCCATAAACTTCCAGCGCCGTAAAGCCGCTCCAGAGCAAAATTTCGGCGACAAAAAAATTACGCGCGGCGGTTTTGGCGCCACCCCGGCGTTGCCCCCACCCGGGAATAAGCATGGAGCGCATGAAGGCGCCGCCAATCGTTGGCGCGTGATCCACGGCAAGCTGCGGCCGCGCCGGCGGGGTTGAATCCTGCAACGCAACGCGAGAAAAAGCGGGCGCCGCGTTCGAAGAAAAATTATTCTGCGCCGAAGCGGAGACAGACCAGACAATGGCAAGAAAGAATAAATAGGGTCGAAGGTTCATAGATAAGCTAATTTTAACTTTCGTCGGTGAATTCTATCAAACACTGTTCGCTGCGGAACGCTTATAAATTTTGCAGTGGCAATATTGAAAATCCGCAATCAGCGCTACCAACTCATCCGCACGCTCAATGCCGGAAGCAGTTCGTCACGGTGCCGTTGCATTTCTAAGCCCATGGTGGCTTGCGTCTGCGCGCGATTGAAACGGTACGTTGAATACGCCGCGTCAAACATGCTGAGCACATGATTGATCAAAATCGTTGAAGCGCCGTACGTGGCGATTTTAAATTGATCGTTGGCTTTTTTGCGCATGATGGTATAGGACTCGCGGTTTGCCGAATCTTTCTGGTTCGCTTTGCGGCTGCTGCTGTCATCCCATCCGGCATTGAACTGGCTGTATTTGCCGATATTTTCATAATACGTTTGATTTTTTGTGTCTGGCAGAAAATGGCTGAAATGGGCGCGCTCATATTCTCTTAACCCTTGCCGATCATTGACGTCGATCGTCAAGCCATTACGCTCTTTCGCGTCATCCGCCAGCGACCGCCAATATTCCTCTTCGCTCCAATGCACGTCGGCGTAACGCTCAAAGATGTCTTCCTGCTCATTGCCGCGTTGCGAATAAATTGCATTGATGGCGATGGCCCCGGCTTCGATGCCGACGAAAGCGAGGCCCTTTAACCAGGATTTGTTATAAAATTGGCCGGTGCCGGGAACCACCGCGGAAAAGAGTATGGCCTTGCCGACCGAGCGTTGCACGGGCTTCGCCGGCGTCGTGTTGAGTGAATCCATTTATTTAATGTTCAACGACCCTTTTACTGTAGTGAAAAGAAAACTGCTTCTCAACTGGCTCTATTACCAACCGGTCGGACATGTCATCGAGCCGTTGAAACTGACGAAAGGATATCAATCGGCAAATAAAAATTTAGAGATATTCCTGATCATAAATGCCGCTTCGCCCAGGGAACTCCCCGAAGCCTGTCCATGGATTAAAAAAACCTATATGATCTCATTGGAAGAAATTCAAAGCCGGGGAGC
>CAYUVM010000069.1:0-12347 GCA_964447935.1 uncultured Cytophagia bacterium
CACAGTGCGCAACGTTGTCGATTTCGGCGCGTTCGTGGATATCGGCGTGAAGCAGGACGGCCTCGTGCATCTCTCGCAGATGTCGTACAAATATGTGAAAACGCCGCTGGAAGTCGCAGCCGTCGGTGACGTGGTGGATGTGCGTATTCTCAAAGTCGACACCGAAAAAGGCCGCATCGCTTTGAGCATGTTGTTGGAAGGTGATCGCCCAAAACCGGAAGCAAAAGCCGAGCACCCGCCGCAGGGAGAGCGCCGGCCACCGCGAGATGACAAACGTCCGCGCGATCAACGCGAACGCAAGTTCGAGAAGCCCAAACCGCCGGAACGCATCGGTAACACCCCGCGCATTGTAATTGATACCCGCAAGAAAAAATAAACAAAATGATATGTGAAGTCCGGCTTGCGCGTGGCGATTTCTTAATTTAGCAAATTCTGCTGCGCAAACCGGACTTCGCTTGCTCTATTTCCTTCCGAGCGGATACAACACGCGCCACATTTCAGGGGTTGCCATGTTCTCTTTCGTAATCACATACACGCCAGTATCAATTCGTTTCGCAATCGGTTTTTTGGCCATCGCCTCCAGCGCGGCCTTGACGCCGAGATAGCCCATTTTAAAGGGATCCTGCACAATCAGCGCGTGGACGCTGCCATTCTCGAGGGCTTTGATTTCATCATCGGCGGCGTCAAAGCCGACGACTTTGATCTGGCCGGTTTTTCCGCGCGCAGTTAAAGCCTGCACCACACCTAAAACGCCAGCCTCATTCGTTGGAAAAACGCCGGCAAGATTTGGGTGAGCCGACAGCATATTTTCCATCACACTCATTGCGGTGGCGACGTCACTGTTGGAATATTGCACCGTTACCAAATTAACGCCGGGGTATTTCGCAATGCCTTGCTTAAAACCCTCTTCGCGCATGATCGTCGTGGCGGCGCCGGGAACATGCGGCATCAACGCGACTTCTCCTTGGTGGTTAATCAGGCGCGCCAGTTCATCCGCCGCCAACTCTGCGGCTTTGAGATTATCCGTGGCGATAAATGAAAGCGGCCGTTCATCATCGACTCCGGAATCAATTGTCACTACCGGAATGCCGTTGTCGATGGCACGGCCAATGAGTGCATTGAGCGCTTTGGTGTCACACGCGGCCAGCACGATGGCGTCGACTTTTTTATTGAGGTAATCTTCGACAATGGCGATCTGGCCCGCGATGTCGGTTTCTTGCGCCGGGCCCTTCCAAATGATTTCCGCCCCGAACTCTTTTCCCGCCGAGTCGGCGCCGGATTTGACCGTTACCCAAAAATTGTGCACGAGGCCTTTGGGGCTGACTAAAATTCGTGGTTGTGTTTTTTCTTTTTCGGACTTCGCGCAACCGAGAAGGCTGAGGGTGATGATCGCGAAAAATTTCAGGCTTGTCTTTAACATGCGATTCCTTGATAATGATTTATCATAATTACCGTCGCGAGACTTTTTGCCGCAACCCCTTAAAACACGAAGACACCAAGACACTAAGTTTAGCAATTTTTCCTGGCGCCTTCGCGTCTTGGTGGTTTAAAAAAACTTCGCGTTCCGTTATTCTTTCAACGCCACACCTTCCGAGCGGGCGATGTACGCGGCGCAAGTGATGTCGCCGGTGACATTGAGCACGGTGCGGCACATGTCGAGAAGGCGGTCGACGCCGAGAATAATGGCGATTCCTTCCGCCGGCACGTTGACCATTTGCAGAACAACGATAAGCAGCGGAATCGAGCCGGAGGGCACACCGGCGGCGCCAACGGCAGTGAGCACGCTCATCAGCACGACAATCAGTTGCGCGCCAAGATTCAAATCAACGCCAAAAACTTGCGCCAAAAACAAAATCGTCACGCCCTCGAAAAGCGCCGTACCGTTCATGTTCATCGTGGCGCCGAGCGGAATCACGAAGCCGGCAATTTTGGGCGGAATGCCGAGATTCTCCTGTGAGACCATTATCGTCGTCGGCAGCGTCGCGTTGCTCGAACTCGTTGAAAACGCGGTGAGCATTACGGTTTCGACCTTTTTAAAAAATTTAATCGGATTATACCGCGCGAACCCGCGAACGAGAATGGAAAAAACCCCGAATTGATGCAAGGTGAGGCCGATTAGAACCGTGATCACATACATGCCGAGCGCGACAATGAGATCGAAGCCGAAGCGCGAGGTGACGCTGAAGATCAGCGCGGCGACGCCGTACGGCGCAAGCTTCATCGCGATATTGATGATCTTCACGGCGATTTCATTAACACCTTCCAAAACACGAATCACCGGCTGGCCTTTATCGCTGTGAATCAACGTCAGAGCGACGCCGGTCATTAACGCCACGAAAATAAGCGCGAGCATATCGGGATTGGGCCGGGCGACCACGGCGATCGGGTTGCGGGGGACGATATTCACGAGCGTCTGAATGCCAAACTCGGCGCCAGCCTGTTCCGCCATACCCATTTTTTCGCTGGCCTCTTTGCTGTAGGTAGCCATCAGCTTGTCTTTGGTTTCCGCGGGCAAATAATCGCCGGGACGAATGGTGTTGACCAGCGCGAGCCCGATCAGCACGGCAATGGCGGTGACGAGGAGAAAATAAAGCGCGGTGCGAATGCCGATGCGGCCGAGCTGTTTAAGATCGCCGATTTGCGCCACGCCGAGCGCGAGACTCGAAAACACCAACGGAATGACGACCATGATCAGCATGTTGAGAAAAATTTTGCCGAGCGGATCGCTGAGATATTTTTGCACTGCGGCCAGCGCCGGCGCGCCGATAAAAAATTTATTACACAGCACGCCGGCCACCACGCCAACGACGAGGCCGAGGAAAATTTTTGTATGCCGCGCCAGGCCACGGCAGGATGTCGATTCTGCCGCCATCTGCTCCTCCTTAAAAAAAGATAAAGGTCACCAGAATAAAACTTGGAATCAAAATCAATACGGAATAAATCATGTATCCAAAAAAGCTCGGCATTTTTATTCCGTTTTCTTCGGCGATGGACTTAACCATAAAATTCGGGGCGTTGCCGATGTAGGTATTGGCGCCCATGAACACCGCGCCGCAGGAAATCGCTTTGAGATAAACTGCGTTTTGTGCAATCAGCGCGTGCACTGCCTCCAACTCCGGCTGGCCGGGGGAAAAACGGCCAAGCGCGGTGTTCAAAAAAGTCAAGTAGGTGGGGGCATTATCCAGAAAACTCGATAAGATGCCGCTGGCCCAGAAATAATGCCACGGCTCGCGCACCGCGCCGATAATAAACGCGAGCGCGCCGTCGGTACCGGCTTTCAACATCGCCAGCATCGGAATAATCGTTATAAAAATGCCCGCAAACAGAATCGCCACTTCTTTGATCGGCCCCCACGTAAAACCGTTGCCGTCACGCGTTTCCTTTGCAGTAAATCGCAGGCTGAGCAGGCCCATGCCGATGAGCACCAGATCACGAGCTTCATCTTGCCACGCCAAATGCACGCCGAGTAAATTAAACTCGCCCAGTTTCACCAGGCCGCTGAACAGCACGCCGCCGATGATGCCCGCAAGGAAAATCAGATTTTGCAAACCCCGAATGCGAATTTTTGTAGAACCGCCACGTCCCGGTTTAATGCCAGTGCTTTTTTCACGGCCGTGCATGACGGTATCAAACACAAAAAACAAGCCCAACACAATGGCAAAAACCATGAGCATTTCCGGAAGAAGTTGTAGCGTCCAAAAAAACGGCACGCCGTGCAAAAAGCCAAGAAACAGCGGCGGGTCACCGAGGGGCGTAAGCGCGCCGCCGATATTGCTCACTAAAAAAATAAAAAAGATGACAAGATGAACTTTGTGCCGCCGAGTTTCATTCATGCGCAGCATCGGGCGAATCATCAGCATCGAGGCGCCGGTGGTGCCGACCAAGGAAGCCAAAAAAGTGGCCAGCGCGAGCATGATCGTGTTCGTGATCGGCGTGCCAACCGGCGTGCCTTCCAGCAAAATGCCGCCGGCAACAGTATATAAAGCCCACAGCAAAATAATAAAAGGAATATAATCTTTTAAAAAGATGTGCAGGATTTCATGCGTGGCGGTACCATGAAAAGTGAAGATAAACGGAATTGCAAAGATCAGCGCCCAGGCGGCTGTCACTTTGCCAAAATGATGATGCCAAAATTGCGGCGCAAACAACGGCAGCAACGCAATCGAAAGCAAGATAGCGGCAAAGGGGAGCCCGCTCCAAAGCGGCAAGGCCTGCCCTAAATCGCCATGCGCACTCGGCGCGGTAGATTCGGCTTGGATAATAACCGTGGGAGGCTTTGTATCAAGCGCTGGTGCGGCAGCAGCCGTTCCTGAAATCCCCGTAACAACAATTAAGCAGAAAAGTGCATGCCCAATCCGGTTCTCCCAATTTTGCCTTATGGCTTTCTTCGCAAAATTCGCAATCATTTTTAACCGCATATCCAACCTTTCTCTATTGTGAAGCTAAAGCCAACGGCCGCGGGCTTTGCACGCCAGATTTCAAAAGTAGCGAAATCGCATTTAGTGATTCAACAGCGGCCCGCAAGGGGCCGGGACTACAACAATCCTGTTCATTCAAATAGAAACCGCTATAATTCAAAAACCGCGAAGTGAAAAAGATAAAAAATATCCCGCGAAAAGCAACCACAAAATAAAACGGGAGTTGCGTGCAACCGCAACTCCCGTTGATAAAAAGTTGATGCGTATTTTTTATGCCGGTTTAATCCAGCGGGAAATAGCGCTTATAAACCAGGTCGGAAAAACGGGTGGCGTCATTGGTGTATGGGCTAATCTGGCGCTGGTAAAAATAATGATCCAGCACCCGGTGTGCCATGCGCCAGTTAGGCGCGGTTTCCAATTTCGCGAGCAGGTTTTCAAAAGCGGCAGCGTCGCCGCCAAAAAGCTTTTTGGAAAATTGTTGGCGCTGCGGCGGTGAAATCAGCGCGGCCAGACTTTGCAACTGCGCCGCCGTGGTTGAAGCCAGGGCGGCCCGGTTAATGATGAAATTATCACGGCTGTCATTGAAACGGACAGACATAAAAGGCTCCTTCTTCGCAATGTATATTGAAAACATAACGGCGAAGCTTCCCTGCCAAACAGTGGAACGGCTTCTTGTATGAAGCCATTCAAGCAAAATAACAACTCAAAACACGACAACGTTTTTCAGAATACAGCCCCAAAATGCTGCTGGCTTATTTAAGCATCGTTTTTAGCAGTAGGATCGGCGATTAACGGGGGGAGGAATGTCAAAACACAGGGTGTTAGCGAGAAGGTGATCGTAATCAGTGAGAGGGATGATCGTCTGACGGCCATGGCGCCGCGGCACGCAAGCGGCGAACCTGCCAACGCGCTCTGAAACATATTGGGACGACTCAAAAAAAACCTCTGACTCCGTTTCAGAAATCAGCACCAGTGCGCCAACTCCAAGCTCTACGCTCGCGGCTTCGCCAATGCACGCTGGTTCCAGCAGCAAAGTGGTGGCAGCTGTCAAACACAGGGCGACGCCGAGGTTTGCCAGCAACGTCACCGGCGTTAAACAACCAGCATTTTTTTTGAGAATTCTTCGCATTGGCTCACATCCGTCGACACTTTGCCATCAGCCAATAACCGACAGTGTATAAAATAGAAAGAGGATTAATGGCGTTACAGCGTTCGAATCAAAACATGGCGTAAAATATACGAACGGGCGTCTAAAAAAGCAACGGATTTATTTTGTAAAATTTACCCGCGACTTGTCCGCAAAAACTAATTTTGCTGCTATACTTCATTCTTCGTCGATCACCTGAATGGGACAGGGGGCTTGCATCATTAAATCGGCGACCGCCGAGCCAAAAAGAAAGCGGGACAGCCGCGAGCGTTTGCGCCGCGTAACAATCACCAGGTCTATTTTTTCTTCTTTGAGCAACGCCAACGCTTCGTCCACCAAATTTCCCTCCCGCGAGAAAGAGCGCAGCGCAATGCCTTTGAGGCGGGCAGCTTTTTCCACCTCTTGAATTTTTGTTTGTGCCTGTTCGCGGTATTCCTGGCGCAGCGCCACGAGAAATTGCTCGGAAGGTTTGCCGCCAATCCACCCGTCTTCCGTGAGCTTTTTGGTTACCTTGGTCATCACGTCTTCATCTAATACAAACAGCACGATCAGCTCCGCTTGGCGCTCGGCGGCCATTTGCAAGGCCAACTCAGTACATTGGGGCGACCGCCGTAAAAAGGAAAGCAACAGCATAATCCGGCACGGCGAGGAATTACTTTTTGGTAAATTCTTTTTTGCAGACATCGGTTAAAATCCAATTAACGGCCAAATAAAATGTATCGATAAATTAAAAACCAGCCAGCCGGCCAGAAACAAAATCCAGCCGGTTCTGACGGTGTCGCGCATGGACAAATAACCGGAAGAAAATGCGATGGCGGTGGCGGGCGTTCCCATCGGGAACATGAAACCCAGGCCACTGGGGATGGTTACGGCCATGGTCATCACCCGTGGATCAATGCCGAGATCCTTGCCCATGCTCAAAGCCACCGGCATGAGCAACGCGACGACAGCCGAATTGCTCAAAAGCTCGGTTAGGGCAATGGAAAGAAATGAGATGGCGGCAATCAACATCGTAGGCGAATCGACAAAGGCGCCCAAAGAATGGCGCGCCAACCATGCCGCGCCGCCGGTTTTCTCCATCGCATAGCCGAGACAAATCGCGCCGCCATACATGAGAAAAATCCCCCAGTTGACGTCCTCTTCGACTTCCTGCCAATCGGTGAGTTTGAACACAAACGCAATAATGACAGCGATCAGAGCAATCTGGGCGAGGCCGAATTGTTCGCCAAGTATAACCCAGGCGATGATCGTGCCCAGCGTCAAAATGCTCACGCCCGTTTCGCGCGGGGTGATTTTTCCCAACTCCAGCCGGCGCTGCTGCAACATCGCGCGCACTTTTGCGATATCGATCTCTTCGGGCGGATAAAACAATTGATATAATCCAAAAGCGAAACCCAGCATGAGCAGGGTGGTGGGCAAAGCGGCCAAAGCCCATGGGGTGAATCCAATCGTTTGCCCAGTGGCTTCCTGCAACATGCCGACGGCCAGCGGGGCGCGCGCGCCGCCTAAGAAAGTCGTGATCCCGCCAATGATGCATCCGGCTGCCAATGAAAGAAAAATCGCTTTGCCATAACGGCTGGTTTGCGGCGAAAGTCCCAGGCAATCCGCAATTTCCAGGACAATGGGAAACATCATGGCCGCGACCGCATGTTCAGACATCCAGCAGGAAAATAAAGCCGCCAACGCCAACACTCCAAACAGCAACATGCGCGGGGACTCGCCAAAATGCTGCAAAGCGGCCAACGCAATACGCCGCGATAAACCGCAGCGCATAAAAGGCGAGGCCAAAATAAACGCCCCAAGAATAAAAAAAACGGCCTCGTTGCCAAACAGCGCAAAGGTCGTTTTGGAATCCAGCACGCCGGTGAGCGGGAACAAGATCACCGCGAGCAGGCTGGTGATCATCAAAGGAATGACATTGGTAATGTAGAAAAATATGCAAACCGAAAAGATTGCTACGGCTTTCATGGCTTGGGGTTGGAGGTCAGTAGGCGCGGGCATGCGCGCGATCAGCCAATAAACCAACCCGGCGATCACAAAAACGATGAGGCGCCGCGATTGTCGCCAGAGCATTTGTAACGCTGCAAGGTCCGGGCGATTAAGCATGGGGTGAGGAATTGAGTTTCCGCCAGTCAATAAACTGTGAACGGGTGAGGGATTGACAGGCGGGACAGAAAAACGTATCAAAACCGCGCACGCCGGCGCGCCGAATTTTCGCGCCACACTTGGGGCAGGGCTGGTCTTTACGGTTGCGCACCCGCATATGAGCGCGAACCTTGATTTCCAGCGGTTGCCGGGCTTTTTCTACCTCAGCAATGCCCCACTGCATCACCTCGATGAGGCAACGATGCAATGTCGCGATCGCATTGTCGTCGAGCTGATAACAAAATGTTTTTGGATGCAAGCTGGCGGCGAACAAAATTTCGTCGGCGTACGCGTTGCCGATACAACTGACCACAGCTTGATCCATAATCAGCACGCGAACTTGCTGCCGCGATTTTTTAACCTTCTGTCTAAAATATTCCAGCGCGAACTCAACGGAGAGCACATCCGGGCCTTGCGCATTGAACTTCGGAATGGATTGGTATTGGCCGCTGCCGGTGAGATAGACTTTGCCCATTTTTTTGTCGTCGAGATAATGCAGGAGGTGTTTGGTCTGATCAGGCCCGACGCATTCAAACGAGAGCGCACAGGCCGCGGATACTTTTGCTTGCGGCGTCGCCCATTGCAACCGCCCAGCCAACATTGGGTGAATCACCATTTCCCGTTCTCCCGATAACGTGAAAACGAGAAACGGGCCATGCCGCCGCACGCCGGTGAATTCGGCGCCACTCAGCGCACTCGCGAAATCGCCGGGCAGTAACATGCGCAACACAATCGGCTCTTTGATTTCAACGGCGACGAGGCGCTGTCCCGCCAGCAGTGGCGACAACTGCTTTTCGAGGTAGACGAGGTCCGGGAGTTCAGGCATATCACTGAATCATCGGATCACATTCGATAACAATGACGCTGTAATTTTCTTGCAGACGCGCAATTTCTTCCCGTTCCCGCTGGCGAATTTCGTCATAATTATACGGCGGGTTGCCGAAACAGGCCATGCGGAAAAAGCGGATTTCTTTTTTGTTTTGATCCATCAGCTTGCCGTTTTCACACGTGGCCTGCATCGCGTCCAGAGTTGCTTCGACGGTAACGTTGCCTTTGCCATAGGAAACGACTTGCTCCAGCCGGATATTTTCCGGCAGGCAAGCGAAGCGCGCGGTTTTCTGAGCTTGCATAATTTGGGGAGATTGCTTATCTTTTTTAGTCGTGGTTCGACAACAGGCAATAAACAAAACAAGTGCAATCGCCGGCAACAACAGCGCCGCTACTTTTCGCATGATTTTTCTCAACCTTTCCGTACGTTCAATTCGGAATATAACAAAAATTTCGAGGATTGCAACTGTTGTTTTATGAAACAAAAAAGCCGAACACTCTTGCTGATCTCATGGCTGGTGCTGCGCTTGCGCTGGTCGCTCATTTTTGTGCAGCAGTCTTTTATTGCAGGCGGGATACAACGCGGGTGGGGCAAGCCGGGAAACATTCAATTCACGCGCCAGCCGCGGCACTCGCCGTTGGAGCGCTGGAGTTTTGACGAATCGCGCGGGGTTTATTTATATGCTGATCAAGTAGAAACTGCAATCAACATTTTTTTGTTGCCAGAACGTTGCAATAATTAAAAAATAAAACGTTCGACTTGCGTCCAAAGTTTTGCGGCAGTATGAAGGCCGTCTCCTCATCACCATTTGTAACTGCTTACTTACTTCCTCTCACGCGCACGGTGTCTCTCACCGTCTGATGAATATAAATCACATCATAAACCGGCTTCTCTACGAAAATCGTGTCGGAGCGCGTGTAAAACATCATATCGTGAGCGAATTGCTCATCCGGCTTGGGCGGGCGGAGCAATTCGTTTTCCTGAAAACCCCAAATTTGCAGAGAGGCGGCGCCCTGGTCGGAGCCGTCGAAATCGAATTGCAGCGTTAACCGGCGCCCAATGTAATTTTTAGCGACGAGGCGAACCAAACCGGCAAACATGGCGCGCGCCGCCGGAAACGTGGAGCGCGCCACGTAGTCACCGTTTCTATTTTTCTCGGCAACCACTTCGATGAAGCTGCTGCGTTTCCAGTTGCGCATCACCGCCAGTGCAGTGTCGGACTCGCTAAGACTGAAAAGTTGTTTGGAAGGGTAAACTTCCAGCACATCCTTCTCATTGAAGCCATCACCAAGAATATCGACAACTTCAATGCTGTCAATCTTTTGCTCGGGAATAAAATATTGCTCGACAAAAAAATTGATGGTCGGGCGGTCTTTGATGGTCGCGACTGGAACGGTTTTGCGGGTGACGTAGACCTGATTGTTCACTTGAGCGAAAAGGGACGAAAACGATAAAACCGCAGCAAAAATTGCAGCGGCAAAAAACTTCCTTGTTGGCATGGCTTGTTTCCCTGTAACCAAAATCCTTCAAAAAATTAGGCAGAATAACTTAACGACAACAAGATTCTACCGCTCAATTATTCTGCCCTGCAACTATTTAACAACGGGCCGGCAATTCAAGCGCGGAGTTATTGCATCGCCCGCAGTTTATCAAAATAATTTCGGGCTTTATCGACCTGTCCGGAACGGCGATAACCGTCGACCAGCAATTTGTATAAGTTTTGCAATTCATCGGGTGCGAGCTGCGAGGCCAGCGCCACGGCGCGCTCGCCGTTGGCAATCGCCAGTTGCGGGTTGGCGCGGGAGAGATCGGCCATGAACATGTAGCTTTTGCCGCGGCCGCTCCACTCGATCTCCGCGGCTTGCGCAAAATAAGAATACGCCAACCGGCGGTCGCTGCGCAGTGTGTCGACCCCCATATTGTAGCACATCGTGCCATACGCTTCAAAATAATCTTTGTAGGCCGCATCGAACGGCGTGCCGGTCGCGCTTTTGGGAATCGTTTGAATCACTTCATACAAACGCGACACTGCCGAGGCTTTTTTATTGAGGTTCCGATATTCAATCGCGGCGTAGGTCCAACTAATCTCATCCTTGGCCCGCTTGGTTTTCAGCATGCGGCTGATCAAATTCTCATAAATTTTTCCTGCCGCATCAAATTCACCGCGCGTGGCCAGCGCATTGGCAGAGTCTTTCAGCACCGAGCCGTAAATATTGCCGTCGTCCCAATTAATCCATTTAACATTCGATTCGATGATCGCGAAGTATTCCGGGTTGCGCGTCAGCGTTTTGGCATGATGCAATTTCTGCAACGCCGGCGGGGCGTCAAGCAGTTTCATCGCCGCCTGCGCCTGAAAATAAACCGAAAGAAAATGATACGTCGTGTCAATCGTCGCTTCGACGGGCAAGGCCGGATTTTGCAGGCGGCGCGGATTCACTTCGGCGGAGGCCAGCAGCACTTCTTCCGACTTTTTAAAATTCTCCAATGCATCTGCCCAATGCTGCTCGGCAAAATAGGTCGAGCCGAGATTATAATAGTGCAAATACTCGCCCGGCTCCAGACGCGCGAGGGTGCCCCAGATGTGCAGGGCTTTTTCAAACGACATGTCTTTGGGGAACCGCTGCGCCAACAATTTATAAGTGAGCGCCAGGTAATTTTGCACCGGCGCATTGAACGGATTCAACTGCACCGAGCGCTCCAAATATTTTTGCGCTTCCTTTAAATTATAACTCGCTTGAATCATCAACCGTTGTTCCTGTGTGCGGTCAAACGTTTGCAGATTCTGGGCGGCTTCCTGCAATTTCAGCGTGCCGGGAATGGTTTGCTTCACCGCGGCGAGCGAATCGTCGGCCCGCACGGATTTGCTGGATGCTTTTTTAGCGTTATCCAACACGAGCCACAGGGAATCACTGACATTATAATGCTGCCGGCCTTTCTCAAAAAGCGTACCGGCTTCGCGCTCGTTTTTCATCGTCACGAATAAACCGGCCGCAATCGAATCAGCCCGCGCCGCCACCAGCGGCGAAATTCCCGGCGGCACTTTTAACGCTCGATAATCTCGCAGGGCCCCGCTCCCACCACAACCGGCAAGGCCCCAAGCGATCAAACTCCATCCAATGAGAAAACGACAGCGTGTCTTCATGACTTCTTCAAACCTCCTGCTTTTGTCTTATCCCACCAAGATAAAAAGATATTGTAAAACCTTGAAGTTTCTTGAAAGGTCGGACGTTGCTCCAGCATGCTCACCGATCCAACCGCGGCGGCTTCATTGCGGCTGGCGATGCCTTTGCTCAAATAAAAACTTTGCTTGCGAAAACCGGTGTCGCGCAAACAGATTGCTTGCGTGCTGTCGCCGGCGGCCACGAGCAACAGCCCGAAATCTTCCGAAGCGGCGTTGCACAACAGAAACAGCTCATACTCGTCGGCATTCGCCGTAATCGCCACATGCGAGGTAACGTCGCCGGGTTTAACGCGCATATATTGCCGCAGGGCCGGCGGAAATTCGTGGGGGTTTTTGTGCATCCATTCCAGCAACTCATGAAAAAGTTTTCTGAGGTCGCGGCTTTTCCAATCGTTTTCACCGGCGCCCTTCAGCACAACTTTTTCCGGGCCGGTCTCTTCCGTTTTGCGGTCGGCCACAATCGGCACGGTGCGGCCGGTGGCATAACCGGCTTTAGGATCGTTGAGAGTTGCGGCAACGCGCCCGGCCGAATAGCCTTCCTGGCTCACCTGGCCGCCATAACCTTTTCGCGGCGTATCGAGCCGAGGATTATAAAATTTACTCGGTGTGCCAAACACTGCCAAGCCG
>CAYUVM010000070.1:0-12328 GCA_964447935.1 uncultured Cytophagia bacterium
TACTTTTGTCCTCGTTGGACGTTTGTCCTCTAGTTTTAAGATAACATTGTCAAGGGAGGTTCAGCATGGCAACTCAATTCGATATTGCGCCAGAAGGGTCCACCCCTCCTGGCAGCGGCGGTGGTGGTCCAGAAGACGATCCTCGGTCCCCACAAATCGTTGCTCGCACGCAGGGCATATTAGCGCTGGCGTTTGGCTTTGCGCTTGGCGTGGCGTTTTTGGTCCTGTTCTGGCTCATTCGCACGTTCGGTGCGCCAACCGGTCGCGTGGCCGATTTTGTCCACGACCTAAATCCTAACCTGTGGTTAAGCTTTCTATTTGGTTTCATTGGCGGCACGATTACAGCAGCCATTTACAATCTGCTTGTCGTGCGCCAGCTTAACTTTTTCTGGTTAGATAGCACGACGGATTAAAAAACGTCGTGGCGGGGCCAAGTTATTTTACCATTGCCTATAAATATCACGAATCGGAACATGAAGCTCTGATTCGTGATATGGCGCGACGCCATTATTTGCAGGGGTTTTGTGAAAAAGCGTTTAATGGGCGGAATGATAATTTGGCACGATTCATTTGAATTTCGGCAATTTCTAATCGCGCGCAACGGGAAATTGACCTTCAAAAGATTTATCCCCACCATCGAAATGAAATTACAAGTCTTGGGTAACCTATTCAAAACTTCCACCCATTTTATATGATGAGGCACTTATGGCGCAAGAACGTTTTGACAGAACAGAATATTATAAATATGTTTCTGAGTATCTCAAACACTTGAGCGCTTTGTCCACTGGCGCAATACTTTGGATTACAGCGTTTTGGGAGCAGTTCGCCAAAAATCCTGAAAAAAAACCGTTGCTTGCTATCGCGCTTATTGCTTTTGTGGTGTCCATTGTCGCAATAGCATTTAATTATAAACTTCACATCCGCACGTTTCCTGGGCTCCAAGATGATATTTCAGAAGAGCAAAAAGGGGAAGAAACAAATGGTAAAAAGGGTGGAAAAAACGAGGAGGAAAGAAAGAACATGATCTGGAGTGGGGTGTTGTCCCGCATTACGTGGTTGAGTTTTGTTATAGGGCTAATTTCCTTATCCACTTTTGGAATCTTAAATTTGCTTCGGTAATGCAAATCACCAAGAATATGCAATTAGAGATACGGAATTTCATAACGGTCTTTGAGGGGAATTTCGTTTGAAATCTAAAACGACTCATTCTCCTTAACACCTCGCCGTCCGTGCTTTTTAACCGAGTGCTGCTTCTTTCCCTCCAGGCGCCTGGCCTTGGCAGCGCGGGAAGGTTGGGTCGGCACGCGGGGTTTACGCTTTTGCCGGCGGCGGGCCAATTTTTCTAACAGCCGCTCCCAGGCGGCTTCGCGATTCTGGAATTGTGAACGGTGGTCGGCGGCGACGACGATGAGGCCAGTGGGCAAGTGCTTGAGGCGCACGGCGGACTCAGTTTTATTTTTGTGCTGACCGCCAGGACCGCCGGATTTGAAAGCCGTCATTTCGACTTCGTCCTTGAGCGCCGCCCGGGTGAGCGGTGTTGACGTGCTTCCGGTTTGGATGAATTTCTGCATGGCTCCGCTCCGATTTATTCGTTTGCCGGTTTCAGAAGTTGAGGAAACCATGTCAAAATAATTAAAACCGCCGGTAAAGTCAACAGCCCTCCCGCAAAGCTTCAAACGGAAACGACACAAAATTCTTGCAACCTCGGCCTTGGCGCAATCTAAATTTGTTTGCAAGATTTTCCTCGTTCTTTTAAGAACCAAAATAATTAAAGTGCAGAGCTGTGCCTGAGTGACAAGCGAGGAGTTGAGGTTTGCAAACAGGAAAAGAATATGTCGTGACGCATTCGGCAATTTCATGCCACGTGAGCTGGGTTAAGTCGGCAGCAATTATATCGCAATCCTATCCAAGCATTGCGTTGTAATACCTCTGCCAATTCATGCGGTCCAGAAATTTAAAAGCGTCAGCACTTTATTCTCACGCCGGCTTGCCCATTTTCCCGCCAAGATATGCCGCCGGCAAAAATACGAGCACCGAAGCAATCGCGAACCACAGGGGGTGCGGAATCATAACGAGATTGATGATGCCAAAAAACAACTGAATGCCGCCGACGGTGAGTGGGACATGCATTTGCGGCACCCGCGCGATTTTCGTCGCCAGCCAACCGCCGGCGAAGGTGCCCACCACATAAGACAGGAGCACGAAAAGCATTGCCCCCATTGGCAGCGAGGCGACGTAAGCTTTCATAGCCTCCAAATTTTTCGTGTCCAAATTTTCGGGCGGTGGATAAACCTGATGCCCAAGTTTTTGCACGGCAAAGACCACAAGGCCAGCGAAAATCACGCCACCAATCATAGCAAGAATTTTACGGCCCATACTTTCATCCTTCCGAGATTTTGAGTTTTTAAAAATAAAACAAGAGTGATTTCATATCGGCGCCACCACCGTCATATTCGCGCCGCGCAACAATTCTCTTTATCACCGAAGTCCACTACCCACACTCAATAAAATTTACCGAGTTCCTGGGATTTCGGCTCGATCGAAATGCCGGTTATGGGCTGCAGCGCCGTTTCTGCGATCACCGTGGCAATCGACGCCATCTGCGTGATAAAATCCGGAAAGGCTAGCGCTTGCTCTGAGCCGAGTTTTTCGGCACGCGTCACCTGCGCTGTCGCGGAAGACAAGGCCTTCGCCCAAATTTCCAAATTATGCGAGCGGTAAAAATTTTTGCTATTCGCTAGAATTTGTTGGCGATTCATTGAATGGTTTCTTCAAAAAATATCTTTGCACACTTTGGCGGTTTATGGACGGGACGGTTTTGCCAACGAAGCCGTCTCAACGACTTGCTTCGGCCAGCTCTTTGAACCGTTGCATGTCTTGCACCGTGCGTTTCTTGATTGCGCCGATCATCAACGGCCCCAAAAGCTTCCAGAAACCGTGAAGTTTGAATTCGCAATCCATCGTCCAGTTGGTGCGCTTGGCTTCCAGCGCGATAAATTGGTTTTTGATCGTATTGAGCGCCATGGAATTGGCATACGTTCCAGAAAACTCGTTCGGCTCGTTGCGACTTAAAATCGTTTCAATCAGTACGATCTCTCGGCCATTTTCTTCATACGTCAATTGGGAAACCGCGCCGACTTGTCCCGGCGTGCCGTTTTGCAGCTCGAACTTTTTCAGCGTCGGCTGCCATTTTTTCATATTGTCCACATTATCAAAAAGTTTCCAGACCTCAGCGCGGCTGCGATTGATAACGATTTCATATTTAAAATTCATCTCATTCTCCGTTCGGAATTTTCATTTTTGACGGCTTACTGTGCTCTTTTATAATCCGCCTGCACAGCCAATGCTTCAACGCCTTCGGCGAAATATAACGAACGTGAGAAATTTGCCGCTGGCACTCGGCTGAATCGACACGCGCGAGGCGGAATGATAATCGGAGGGCGTGAGCCAACTACGCCGCAGCAGGTTTGCACCGGTCCAATTTCCCAGTAAATTATTTTGAAACCCGGATAGGTGCATAATTTTTTTGTGGCAATAATTACTTTTGTGCATGCTGAAAGAGTGCCGCCACCGCGCCCGCTGGATCTTGAATGACGCAACAGCGGCCATATCCACCCATATCTTTCGGCCCAGAAATGATTTTGCCGCCCAGTTCGATAACATGCTTGGCGCTTTCCTCAACATTGGCCACGGTGATATAAACCAACCACTGCGCCGGTAGATCGGCATTAAAGCCGCGCGCATGGCAAATGCCGGCTACAGTTTTGCCGCTTTCCGGCAGATTCATATTGAAATCGCTGTATGCGCCCATTGACACGGCTTCGGTTTGCCAGCCAACGACCCGGCTGTAAAATGTTTTGATGGCTTCGGCGTTCGGAACCGTAAGATCAGCCCACTTGATCGCGCCGGTTTCATGTTTAGTGTGATCACTCATGCTTCAACTCTCCTGATAAATTTCGCTGGTTGCACCGAGGTTTATTTCGATCGTACTCGCAATCCGTGAAACCTAAAACAGCCCAACTTACAGCGGTTTTCAGTTGTATGAAGATGTGTAGCCGCAAGGCTTTAATCAATCTTTACTATCGATTGGAGTTACTTGGCCGATAGCCGCGGCCAAGCGGCGCTCATGTTTTCTTCGCGTCCGGGCTTTGGCGTTACGCAAGGCGCCCTTGATCTTTGAAATACAATGCTCGATGGGAGTGCAGTCGGGACGGCAAGGTGGGAGGTGCTCAACTTGTGCTCCAGTGGTTGTAATCAAACCCAACGCGGTCTTGTTATGGTGAAAGGGCGCATTATCCATAATCACGCCCTCGCGCGACTCCAGGCGAGACACGAGAAAATTTTCGACAACCAGTTTAAAAACCTCGTCAGCAACTGATCCTTCTATTGTCATGGTCGCCTCGATACCATGCTGACTCATGGCGCTAATCACGGAGAACTTCGTCTTGATCTCAAACGGTTCCGTCATTTTCGCACGTTCACCTTTTGGGGCGTGCGCGTGAGAGCATGCCATGCTTGTATTGATGCTAAACGCGCCAATGGCCACCAATGATTTCGCCGTTAGCTGTGGTTGTTTTTTACGAAAAGCCGCGCGCTTAGCGGGGCCGGTTTCATTGGGGAAGCGTGTCTTTATTTTACGGTCATCTTTAGTTTTTCCATGCCAAACGGTTGTAATGCTGACCTCGCGTTTGGCCTTTTGCTTGAGGTGTTGCTGCAATTCTTCCAAGAGCGCGTCCGGTTGGGCCTCAATTAGTTTTTTAAAACGTTCAAACCCACGTCGTCGAGCTTGAGGGGCGCCACCACCATGTGGCAAAGGTGAAAGATCGCCGGTTTCACGTCGTTGGCGATGTAATTTGTAAAGATAAGATTCATGGACGCCAAACATTTCGGCAATCTCTTTGTTGGTGCCAAATTTGTTGTCCACGGCATCTTCAATTTTCTGACGAAGATCATAAGTGTAGGCTTTGATGCCCGTTAATATAATGAACTTTTACTACGCATTCAAGCAAAAAACCGCTGCAATTGCTAAGCGCTAGTCGCCGACATGATCGTTGAGTTTCTGCAGCGCCGGAACAATTTTGGCATCCGCATTGAAATTGCTCGTGAAACGGAATTATTAGACACCGGCGGCGGCCTGAAAAGCGTCGCTAGTTTTTTTGACGACGGCCAGCCTTTTTTTCTTCACAATGTTGATGTGTTGAGCGATATTGATTTAAATCGCATGTATCGTTATCATCTTGAAAACAACGCGCTGGCAACGCTGGCCGTGCAAGCCCGCCAAACCTCGCGCTATTTTCTTTTCGACACCAAAGATACGCTGTGCGGGTGGGAATCGGTTAGCGAGAATAAAAAAATGCTCACCCGCGCGCCGGCGGGTGAAGCCAGGCGTTTTGCTTTCAACGGCATTCATGTGATCTCACCGGAGATTTTTTCCCTCATGCACGAAACCGGCGCTTTCTCCATCAATGAAACTTACCTGCGGCTCGCCGGTGCCGGCGAAAAAATTCTGGCGTTTCACATGGACGAATATTACTGGCGGGATATTGGGCGATTGGAGAAATTGGAGGAAATACGTCAGGAATTTCCACAAATAAAAATCTAAAAATAAAAGCCCGGCCTCTCCAAGTAAGGACGGCGCAACAGCGGGATCAAAAATGGTTTTCGATTATCGTATTCTTTTCATTTTTGTTATTCTTTACAATATAGCGACTCTGGTCTTGAGATTGTTCAGGAGAATTTTTACGGTCAATTGCATCTAGAGTCCCAATTTCAGATTTCAAGGTGTGAATAGTTGATTTTAGCTGATTAAAATAGGCTGTGTCAAATTTAAACTTTGAGTAATTATTTTTTTCACTAGTCTGTAGAATATGCTCCCAAATAGTCTTGGGATTCCATTCTTTTTTGGTAATTGCAAAGTACAAGAAGCCTAAAAATATTAAAGCAAGGTGTAAAAGATATGTCCATGGCTCAATCGTATCCCAGGTATATTTTTTGATCAGTTGGTGTAATGTTATTAGTCCAATAGCAAAAATAGTTATGCATGATGCTAACTTTGAGTTAGTTAAAAACTTCGCATTTTTATCCAGTGATTTTTTTGTTCGTTCCAATGAATTGTAAGACAACTCCATTTCTTTTAAGAATGATCTTTTATTTTCCAACTCGAGTTTACTTGTTTTTTCATTTTGAGTGGTTTCATAAAACTGTTTTAAATTCTCGATTTCTACTTCATGCCGACTCTTAAGCGTCCCCTCTTTTTCTTTTAATTTTTCTTCATAGTTCTCATTCAGTTTTGTTATTAGTGCTTTTGTTCTCTCAAAGGTTTTTGCTTGCTCCTCTTTTGCTTTTTCTACCTCTTCATTAATTAGCTGTAAAAATTTTTCGGCTGATTTTTGAGCAACGTCGTTAAGTGCTTCAAGATTTGTTAGAGTTTTGTTTGCAATACGATTGGCAAGTCTAACACAATCGGCGGGCTCAATTTTCCCATTTGCATACTTTTTTATGTTTGTGTCAAGCTCTTGCAATACTCTTTGACTAGGTAAGGAGTTGCTAATTGTGCTCGACACAAGTCTCGTTAAACCTACTTCGGTTACCTCGCTGCTTTTTACATTTGGATTACTTAACCAAAGTATATTTACTAAATCCTGAGGTTTGATCATTTCTGATAAAAACCCATCATTTTTATTCAACAATTCTTTTTCTTGTTTAGCATAAGTGACAAACCAGCAATTAGCATCATAAAATGATTTTATTTTCTTTTTCCGTTTTTCCTGAACGTAAATTATAGCAGTTGTGTCATGAAAGGCACCATCTGGATTGTTTTTCCTGCCTTTCAAGATCTCAAGCTCTTTACTCAACTTTGCCTTATTTCTAAGTGAAGTTGTGTTTGGGACAATATAAATTCCATATTCATCCTGTAACTTATCTACAAAATTAGAGGCCAGCTGTTGTAAATCCGTTTTAGAAAAATTTAACCTTGCGCAAGCGCTGTAAATACTCTCTGGATTAATTTGCTTGATCAGGAATGTATGGCTAAAATCATCCGCTTTCCTATGAAGAAGGGCTTGAGTTTCTTCGATCGTAAAATCTAAGGTTGAAATTCTGTAGCCGAGCCTCTTACATATTTCAACAATTTTTCTACAAGTATGCGTAGACTCAGGTGAAGACAAGTCTAACAAATTTATTATAAAGTTTGTATCTACTAAAAATTCTATTTTATTATTTTTTGTTTTGCCGTAATCTACTTCAAGATAACTAGTAATTATTGAGCCTAAATAGACCTTCATAAGTATTTTGTAAATATAAGGGATGGATTTCATGCTATTAATAAAATTAGCCTGAGCAAGAAGCTCTGACTCTAAATTTACATCAGCTTTGTTCGCAAAAAAACTTGAAAGTGAGATTCTATTTTGATCCAAAAACTCAAAAATTGACGGCTGTTCTTGTACTTCCAAATTATTAGCTATTAGATATTGTTGATAAGCATTATTTAAAGTATCGATTTCGGATTCTTGTTGTAGAATTGTTTCATCATAATCTGCGAAAACAAACTTGTTAATTATAAACGCCCCGTCGTTAAAAAATTCAAATTCTCTTGAATCTTTTTTATTAAAGTGATGTGAAATTTTTGTAATTATTTTTCTAAGTATTGGATAAGGGATATCTAAGCCATAAGTACGATCAACATTTTGTTTAATATCTTGAAGTACCCCTTTGTTAACGCCAGATTGGCTCAAATAGGATATGGTTCTTTTTACGATGGGAACAAAAACGTCATTAAGATCTTTAATACCCTCATCACTATTATTAATGTGGGCCAGAAGGCTGTAAGTTACAACTCTATTCTTGTTCATTTTATTATACTCTAGCTTTATTTTGAAGCCAAGCTCAAAAGTAAAACTAAGCCCCGATCTCTCCAAGTCAGATCCGGGGCTTTTTTCATAGAAAACGATGGGATTATCTTCTCGAATTCAACGCCCGGTTTAACATCTCCATCTGAATGGCGCGCAATTCTTGATCCATGACGGTGAGATCGACGAAACGCCGGTCGGGTTCGCGCTGAATGGCTTTCATAATAAAATCATTCCAGGCGCGATGATGCGAGCGTTCCTGTTCGGCCAGCGGCGCGATGCGCGCCTTCGCAAGCTCGCGGGGCGATTGAATGTTGCCCGAGGTGTTGTAAGGATGTTTGCCGGCCAGCAGTTCATACGCGATGATGCCGAGCGAATAAATATCGCTGCGCGCGTCCCCGTCTTCGCCAAACAGAATTTCCGGCGCGAGATAGCGCCAGTGCGCCGGAAACAGCACGCTGGCGTTGGCGCCGTCTTCGATGAAACCGGGCGTGCGAAAATCGCTGATCTTCAGTTCTTGCGCTTCGCTGAGCCAGATGTTTCCCGGCTTCAAATTTAAATGCGCCACGCCTTTGCTGTTGGCATAAATTAACGCGCGCAAAATTTTCTGCAGCATCGTTAAAATCTCGCCGTCGCGTTGCTCGTCGCGAAAATTCAATTCGGCGAGGTTTTTCCCTTCGATATATTCCCGTCCCCAAAACAACATGCCGTTGTGCTCGCCCATATCCAGCACAAATGCCAGATGCGAATGGCTGAGCCGTGCCAGCGCGCGAATGCGCGTGTACAGCGCTTGCTGTTTTTTCTCATCCTGTAAAAATGGCGCAGCGTCCGCCGGCAACATGACTTTCATAATCAACGGACGATCCAGTTGCAAATCTTGCACGAGAAACGTGCCATAGCTGTTGTGTTTTAGCAAACGTTTGCGCACTTCGTAGCGGCCAAACGTATAAACCTGCCCGGGCTTGAGCTGCGATAACGGATTGCGCCAAACCACTTCGGTGCAAGTGGTTTCACGGCCCGGCAACAGCTTCACGCCTTCCATCGGCATTAAAGTAAATCCCGCTCCGCGCTGTTTCGTCAGCTCGGCATCTTCGGAGCGCAACAACAAAGTACCGACGCCGGAATCGGGGGTGAGGCATTGTTCGGCAAAACGCAAGAGATGCGTGGCCTCAACCAATGTCGCGAGCGTGGCAGGATCATTGTCTTTGCACACTTGCGGCGCCACTTGCAAACCGGCGGCAAGCATCACGCGCTCGCTTTCGGGCACGGCAGCGTTGTAATCTTCCAGGCTTTGGATGAAATCCACCATCGCCCGGATCTGCAACGACGGATCCGCGGACAGGCAGATCAAGCTGGTGCCGGAGAGACGCAAGGTTGTGTTCGGCAATACCGCTAAATGCGTGCTCAACAGGTTGTGCAGCCGTTCCGGCACTGCACCGCCGTTGGCTTGGAGCATTTGCGCCAGCAAAAAACTGCGCCATTCGCTGGAGGGGGGTTCCGATACATCTGCCGGCTTTGCTAACGGCCCCAATATTTCTTCGGTTAAATTGAACGGCGTGGCCGCGAAAACAGTATCGTCCTTTTTCGGTTTGCTCGGCTGATTCTCGCCCAGCAACAAGCTCAAACGCATGACAAGGTAATCCCGCAAATCCACCATTGCCGCCGCCGGGGCCAAGGCCGGCGCTGCATCACCAATCGTTTTAATCAATTCAAAATTCTCAAGGCGTTTTCCCGTCGCCAGTGCGGCATAAGCGTGAGTCATCGCCAGTTCGCGGGTAATGTGCGTGACGTTGCCATTGACACGCGGCGCACTTTGCAAAGCTTTCAAGGCCTCATCGAACTGGCCGCTCCACCACAGCTCTTCCAAAAACATGCGAATGCTGCTGCGATCATTGCTGTTAAAAATGGCGCGTTGCTCCTCGGCGCGCGCTTTATCGTGCAGGCCGGCAGATTCGTAATATTTTTTGAGAAATAGGCGAAGCTGTTGCTCATTGGGCGGCGCCAACTCCGCCACATTCTGGCATAATTCAACAGTGAACGGCGTGACGATATTTTGATGCACAAATAACGAGGCCAGGCCGAATTTCAACGCGGCCGAATCCGGGTTGCGCCCGGCGGCTTTCTCATAAAGGGCCAGCGTTGACGCCGAGGTGTCATTTAATCCCAGGGCGGCGATGGCCGTGTCTAACAGCAGCTCGGCATTGTCCGCATCCATCTGTAGAAGCTGTTTGAATTTGTCCAGCGCCTCAGCATATTGCTCTTTTTGCAAATAGGCGCGGCCCAATGTATACAGCAACTGCTGCAGCCGATTGGAGGAGGTTGTTGGTTCAACGGTAGGCATTTGACATCACCCTTAAGATTTTCTTTTTTTCTGCTTCAGACGTTCGGCTTTAAGCGCGTCTTCCAGCACTTCGATAGCGCGTGCATCCGTCCGGCCCTTGGTCAGGTAGTTATTTGATACGATCGAATTGATTTCTTCGCGATGGCGCTCGGCGATATCCAATTGGAGTGCCATTTCATAAACTTTCAAAGCTGCCTCATCCCGGCGCCCAAGGCGCAGATAAAGATTGGCGAGAGTGGGATAAAGCTTTTTCCGGTTCGGCCGGCGCACCAGCAGTTTTTCGTAAATTTGCGCGGCCTCGGCATATTGGCCGCGAAAAATATGATAACGCACGCGCACGGTCGGCGAAACCAAAACCACCCCGATAAACGGCAGCACGATTAGCGCAAAAAAAACGCCGAGCGCCGCAATGGCGCCGCCGACAAACACAGACGCGCCGCCTTGCGGCGACTTTGCGGCAGTCTCGGGTTTTCCGGCCGAGGCCAGATTTACCCGCGTTTGGGCCAGCAGGTCGACGACTTCGCGATAGTTGGGTTGTAAGAGTTGAATTTTTTCCAGATTGAATGCGGCCCGCTGCCAATCGGCTTGGTTGATGGCCACCAGCGCCGCCTGATAGAGAGAATCCAGTGAAGTTGCAACCTCGGCGCGAGGTTCGGTTGGTTGGGCCGGGTGCGGCATTTTTTCGTAGCGCGGCTTGTTCTTGACCTCAGCCAACTTTCGACGGGCGCTGCGAGAATTGGCGTTTGTTTTAAAAGTGGCCTCAGCCAGTTGCGCCTTTGATTCGCGCGCAACTGGTGACGAATCTTGCTTCGCACTGCGCGGCAGCGAATCCAATGCGGTTAATGGGGTTGGCACGGCTGCAAGATTAAATTCTTTTGCACTGGTTTTGGCAATTGGGATTCTGCCGGAATCCGGAGCATTGGTCAAGTCTAATGCTTTTTGCGCCGGCTCTGTCGGTGGTGGATCCTGGCGCAAAGTGCTCAAAAAAGTCTCGCGGAAAAATATTTTTCCGGCCTCTCCGGCAAAACGCGGATTATTCAAAAGTTTCTCGGTTGCCACCCAAACCCGATAGGGATTGCCGCCGCGTTTCACTTCAAAGGCGCCATAAATATCTGAATCTTTTTCCAGCCGGGGCGTCAGAACCAGCGAATCTCCCGACTGGTGATATAAAACCAGGCGAGTGGTGGTTTCCTTCACAACCTGCACGCCGCTTTGCAGCGCCGGCTTGAGGCTGGACCACTGCGCTTGAGCTTCCGGCCCGGCAGAAAAAATTGTACTAAGGATGAACGGCAACACGAAGGCTTTGAATTTGCTCATGGCTTCAGCCTCCGTTTTTGAAAAAAGCTTTGATATTGCAGGCTCAAAGTGAGATCGTGTCCGCCGTTTTTAAGCGCATGATTTTGCCGTATCCCCACCATGAAATTATGAAATTCGTAAGTCAGACCGAGACTGATGCCGCTGTTTTTCAGGTTGGCAAATATTTTGTCGGCATCTTTTCCCGGATTCAAAGCCTCATTAACACCGTTAAAGGCATTGAATCCGGTAAGGTAAATTCCGAGCTGATTCCACCAGAGGGCGGCGCCGGCCAGCCCCTGCACGCGGCCAAATTTATTGACGTTTACCCCAACATAGGTGGAAGGAAACATAGCGCCGTTAAACAAGGTGCCGGCGCCGTCCGGATCGAGCAGGATCAGTTTTAAACGAATGTCGGTTTCCGTTGCATAAAGCGCTTGCGCCGGCTGTGTTTCTCCCGCGATTCGCAAACGGCCATACGTATCCAAGCGAAAGTTTTTTGAAAAAATATAATTATGCCCGGCGGTAAGCATTAATCCATCTTCGGTTTTCCCAAAAGTGTTGCCGATTTTTCCGGTGTTTTCGGTTTTGGTGGCGTACTGATAAGTCAAGCCGATGAAAGCCTGGCCGCGGCCCAATTCCAGCTCAAAATTATGCCGGAAGAAATCAATTTCTAAATCGCCGACTTTTTCGAGCGTGGCCTTCTCGATCGTGATCCTGGAATATCCCACTTTAAAATCTGAAAGTATTTGAGCGTACAGGCAGGCCGGCAAGGCAAGAAGGAAGATGACCAGAAAGCTGCGGATCAAAAATTGCCAATAGTTATTCATGGGCTTGACTTATCAGT
>CAYUVM010000071.1:0-12272 GCA_964447935.1 uncultured Cytophagia bacterium
ATCCAAAGATAGTAATTTTGATGAGGGGAACGCAAGCTCTTTTCACACAATCTGGCAGGGAGCTGGAGCATCTTTTCCACAGCCGCATGCAACGCGCCTTTCGCGGGGAGCTGGTGGGTTGCTAAAGTATTTGCTCTTTTAGAATCATTTTTATGTTGTCATTGCGATCGCTTCTTAGGGAAGCGATCCTTCGAAAACTAAGAGATTGCTTCGGCAAAAAGCGCCTCGCAATGACTCAAATTCGAACCGGTAACGAATTTGTCATGAGATAAGGATGAAATAAAACCATGAATGACCGCATCGTTTCAAATCCCAAAGTTCTCGGCGGCAAACCCTGCGTGAGAGGCACGAGAATTCCCGTGCACATGGTTTTAGAGCTGGTTGAGGCGGGTATTGCTTTTGGTGAGATTCACGCCCAATATTACCCCCAGCTTGCGGAAGAAGATATAAAAGCCTGCATCGCCTATGCGCGACAAATCGTTTAAAATGAAGAAGTGTACTTTGCGCTTGAGCCGGCGGCATGAGAATCTTTATCGAAGATGGATTTGTCAAACATTCTACTCTACCCCCTGCCAATTATACTGGTTAGTTACGGTTTAGAAAGTGCGTCATTGCGAGGCGTCTTTTGCCGAAGCAATCTCTTGATTTCTAAAAGATTGCTTCGCTGAAAAGCGCTCGCAATGACAGTTACAAAATAACCCGGAACGAGTATATACAGGCATTGTCGTTCTGAAAATCAAGCCGCACAATAAAAAATCCGTGAAAATCCACGCTATCCGCATCATCCGCGTTCAAAAGCTTTTTGTCTTGATGCTGCCTGAACGAGTATTTATGCCAACCTCATTTCCCCGTCGTCCAAAACGGCTTCCATTTTTCTTCGGGCGGCGGTGCGGTCAATAAGCTGACGACGATGAGCGTCAAAATCGAGGCGGTCGCGGCAGGGAAAATGATATAATCCGTTTCCAACAGCGGCGCGGCCGAGATCGCATTGATGAGCGTGATGATCACAGTCACGGACATGCCGACGGCAATAGAAGCGACGCCGCCGGCCACGCTGGTGCGTTTCCATAAAAAGGCGGCCAGCAAAGCAGGCGTGATGCCCGCGCCGATCATCGTGTACGCGGTGAACGCCATATCGAGAATGCTTTTAAAAAATGTCGCGGCAATAAAAGCGGCCACGCCCAGCCCGGCAATCAACGCGCGCTGGAGGGCAATCAATTTTGCCGGTGCCACCTGTGGGTTGATGAAGCGCTGGTAGATGTCGCGGGCAATATTGGTGGAAGGAATCATGAGATACGTGTTGGCGGTCGAGAGAATGATCGCCACTGCCGCGGCCATCATCAAGCCGCCGGCCCATTCCGGCAAATCGTAGCGCGCCACGTGCAGAATAATCGTTTCGGTGGCGGTTTTATTAAACGTCCCGTCGGCGTTGACAAACGGCGCTTGCGTAAAATACTTGGCGCTGCCGATAATCGCCAGGCCATACAGCAGGCTTTCAATCACCACGACGCCGATGATCATGCCGATCACCGCCTTACGGGCCGTGCGTTCGTCTTCAGCCGCAAAGAATTTTTGATACATGCTGCTTTCCCCCAGCAGCAGGAAAAACGCCGGCAGAAAAATGCCAAAGGCCCAAAACGCATCGTTGCCGCCAAGCATGGTGAAATGATCAGCGGGTAGCGTTTGCACTTGCTGCCAGCCGCCGACTGCAGAGAGCAACAGCGGCACGCCGATGATGACGCCGAGCGTCATCACGATGCCGTTGAACACATCGACGGCGATAATCGACACAAGCCCGGCAAGCATGGTGAATAAAATCGTGACGACGCAACTGATCGCCGCGCCGGTCAGCGGATCGATGCCGGTGAGCAGATTGAGCAGGCGCCCGCCGCCGCGAAATTGATAGCCGGCGACGGTGAGATACGCGATGATGACGGTGAGCGTGCCGAGCAGGCGCGCCCATTTATTGTAACGTTTTTCCAAAATGTCGGAGATGGTAAATTCCGCCAGCCGGCGCACGCGATGCGCTAAAAAATAAACAATCGCGATCCCCACCCACGCCCCGGCGCTAAACCAAAACGCCGACACGCCCATGCGAAAGCCGAGGCCGGCACTGCCAAACAAGCTGCCGGAGCCGATCCACGTGCACACCAGCGTCCCCGCCAGCAACAGCACCGGCGTTTTGCGCCCCGCCACCATAAAATCTTCCTGCGTTTTCACCGAACGCATTTTGGAAATGGCCACTGCGAAGAGCAGCGTCAAGTAGCCGATCACGATCCAAAGTTGAAGCATTATTTTTTCTCGCTTAAAATTGACCGATCCATACTCACGCCGCGTTTTCTTTTTTCACCAAGAACGTGTTGTAAAGCAGCATCAACGCCGTCGAGACGAAACCGATGCCGGCGACAATGTACCACATCATCGCGGGGTTCATGGTTTCGCGCAAATAGGTTTGCACCAGCCAGCCGCCGAGCGGGCCGCCGACAAACGAGCCGATGGCGACCGGCAAAAACGCAAAACCCATAAACGTGCCGACTTGATCTTTCGGGGCCAACGCGGCAACGTATTCATAAAAGCGCGGCGCCTGCGTGGCCTCGCCAAAAGCAAAAAGGGCCACACCGATGACCGCAGCGGTGATCGTGGGAAATCCGGCGATAATCAGCCAGCAACAACTGGCAAGCGCAAACCCGAGCGTCATCGCGGTGATGGGGCGCCAATTTTTCACCAGCGCCGTCATCGGAATGCCAACGAGAATAATCGTCCACGCATCAACGGTTTCCAATAATTCAAACTGCGGAAACTTCAACACATCGGTCACATAAAAGGGAAAAGAGAAAAAGATTTGCCAGAACATAATCCAGAAGCCGGAGAAAATAACCAGAAAGCTGATGAAGCGAAAATTGCGGAAGACCAGTAGCATGTCGCGAAAAACCTGCCCGAGCGTTTTCTGATTGCCGTCCACATTCAGCGCTTCGGGTTCTTTAAAAAATATGAACGTGCCGAGCAACAGCAGCAACGAGGTGAGTGACGACATCACCAAAACATATTCGATGCCCAAATTTTCGCGGACTTGCAACGCGAGAATCGGGCCGATGGCGCCGCCGATATTGACCAGCGTATAATAAATGGAATAGCCCAGCGCCTTGACGTCCGGGTGCGAAGTTTTTGCCACCGTGCCGACGATGCACGGCTTGATGAGCGAGCCGCCAATCGCGGTGAGAACCAACACCGAGGTGATGTACGTGGTTTTGCCCATCGCTTCGACGATACTCTGTCCCATTGGCATGCCGCCCAAACCGATCAAAAAGTAGCCAATACAAAACATCGCAAAACAGGCCATCAAAGTTCTGCGAAAGCCATAACGGTCCACAAAGGTACCGGCGATGATGGGCAGCGAGAAAATTAAACCGGAATAAAGCCCGGCAAGCGAACCGGCGGCTTGCGCGCCGAGGCCGATTTTGTTGGCGAGATACACCGCGAGCACGGCTTTCGAGCCATAAAAAGCACAGCGTTCAAACAATTCGAGAATATTGGCGACCCAGTACGCCGGTTTAAAACCGTTGCGCCACGTCACTGCATTGGGGTTGGACATATTTTCCTCTCTCCGGTTATAAAAACTTCGGACCTTTTACCTCCGACTTTATTTGTACAGCAAATACTTTTGCCGCAGTTCACGGAAAGCTTGCAGCTCTTTTTCGCTGCGCTCTAAAATTGCCGCCGCCGGTTTGCCGGCAAGAATCATTTTTGCCATCCAGCTTTGCCCGCTCAGACGCGCCAGTGAATTTTCTTTAATGACAAGTTTTTTGGGATACAACTCTCGCAAAGCAACCAGCAAATGAATGCCAAAAGCCGCCGCTTGAAACGAGTGGGGTTGGGTAACGTCAATTTGAATGCCGCGACAACCGGTGCCGCTGAATTTCGGATGGCGCGCTTTGCCGGGAATATCCATCGGAATAAAATCAATCGGACGCAAATCCACCCCGCTCACCCGCCCGCGCAACTTGTCGATCAACTTGCTGGCCTCCAGCCACGGCGCACCGATTTTTTCAAACGGCAAATTGGTGCCGCGGCCTTCGGAAAAATTGGTGGCTTCCAGCAAACACGTGCCGGGGTAAACCAGCGCGGTGGCGAGTGACGTCATATTCGGCGACGGCGAAATCCACGGCAGACCGGTTTCGTCGAACAACATCTCGCGGCGCCAGCCTTCCATTTTTATAATGCGCAAATCCGCTTTCACGGTCTGCGGCGATTCCACCGATCCGATTTGCAGCCAACCTTCGTCGTTGAACATCTGCGCCAACTCGCCGACCGTCATGCCGTGGCGTAGCGCAATCGGATGCATGCCGACAAACGAGCGCAACGCCGGATCGAGCACTGGGCCTTCGATGAGTTCGCCAATCGGGTTAGGACGATCCAAAACATAAAACGGCAGGCGCAATTCCGCGGCGGCTTCCATTGCGAGCGACATGGTGCTGATGTACGTGTAAAATCGCGCGCCCACATCCTGCACGTCGAAAATTAATGCGTCGATATTTTTTAGCATTTCCGGCGTCGGCTTGCGGATTTCGCCGTACAAACTAAAAACAGGCACGCCGGTTTTCGCGTCAACGCCAGTGGCGATTTTGCCGCCGGCCTCGGTGTCGCCGCGAATGCCGTGCTCCGGCCCAAAGAGCGCCACGAGCTGAACCCCTGCAGCTTCGTGAAATAAATCCGCGATATGCCGGCGCTCACGATCGACGCCGGTTTGGTTAGTGATGATGCCGACGCGTTTGCCTTGAAATTCGCGAAAGCCGCCGGCCACGACGACATCCAAGCCGGTGCGAACAGTGACAGGGTTTTGTGCGTGCAGTAGAGATGAAAAATGTGAAAATAAAAAGAAGGCGAGAATGAAAAACGGTAGAACAAATTGGCGAAGTTGCATTGGCATATCCAAGTTTACGAGGCGGTCAGTTCATGGGTGATTTATGGATGAATTAATGATAGCGTTGACGTATTTTCCGATGGTCACATCATGAACAACAATTTGCCGGGCAGAATTTCGACGTCAATCGGCGTCGTGCCGAGTGATTCGCCGTCCGGCGTGAGCAAAGACGGCGGATCGGTTTCGAGGCGCAGGCGTTTGGCGCGAAACATTTGCAATTCGGGATGATCGGTGTGCGTGCCAGAAAAAACTTTGGGAAATGTTTTCAGCAACTCCAGCCGCGAAATTGCATTCACCACCAACACATCCAGCCAGCCGTCGCGAATGCTGGCATCCGGTGCGATCAGCATATTGCCGCCGGTGATGCGTGAATTGCACACCGTCACAAACGTGTTGGGCTTTTCGATGATTTGATCATCGATTTGCAGCAACATTTGATACGGCCGTAATTTTGCCAGCGTTGCGAATACGCTGATCACATAACCGAACCTCCCAAAATTTTTAAACGCAAACGACCGTTGATTCACCTCCGCGGTGAAACCGGTGCCCAGCACGTTGATGAAATAAAACGCATCGCTCGGCCAGGGCCGGCCGAGGCCCTCTTTACGATCAAAGCGGCAATGCGCCACGTCAACCGGCTGTGGCGTGCCGTGCGTCAGCTTCGCCAAATAATCCTCGAGTTTATGGCCGGAAAATTCTTTAGAAAATGAATTGCCTGTGCCGCCAGGAATCAGCGCAAGCGGGGCGCGCCCGTGGTTGGCTAAATAAATGTTGACGACTTCAAACAACGTCCCATCGCCGCCGAGCACGGCAATGGCCTGCCAATCTTCTTGCAGCAACGCCGGCAGCGTTTCAAATAAATGTCCAGCGTGTTGCGAAACCACTTGCTCGGTCGCGACGCCGTTTTTTTTCAACCAGGTCAACACCTGCTCCAGCACCGGCTTGCTCCGGCCTTTGGCCGAGGACGGATTGGATACGAGTAACACCGGTTTCACACCACCTCCGTGTTTTGAGTGAAAACAATATAGCCGATTCTCTTCTCGTTGTCAAGCGCGGAATGCGTCATACTTCGGTTTTGCTTTTGATGTAACCAAACGCGAAACTGCTTGCATTTATTTACCGCCAATACTAAATTTCGTAGTGATGATTTGATTCGAGATTATTTATCTGTTTGTATTCGAAAACTTTTAACCATGCCTGTCC
The DNA here is from genome assembly GCA_964447935.1 of uncultured Cytophagia bacterium. Lineage (GTDB taxonomy): Bacteria > Zhuqueibacterota > Zhuqueibacteria > Zhuqueibacterales > Zhuqueibacteraceae > Zhuqueibacter. The sequence continues at coordinate 6,125 of CAYUVM010000071.1, forward strand.
ATTTCCCAACTCACGCACTAACTCCCGATTCTCAACGCTTTCTCGATAACCTCGGTTTTTTCGGCTGGCAATTGGGATTGCAGCGCATCGAAAAACTTTGCGAATTTTTCGGCCAGCCGCAATTAAAATATCCGACGGTTCATATCGCCGGCACGAATGGCAAAGGCTCGACCGCGGCGATGCTGGCGGCGATTGGGCAAGCGGCGGGATTGCGCACCGGGCTTTACACTTCGCCACATCTCGTTCGACTCAATGAACGTGTTCAAATTAACGGCGTGCCGGTTTCGTTTCAGGAAATCGAAGACGTGCTCGCCAGTTGCCGGACGTTGATTGAGAAAATGCAGGCCACATATTTTGAAGCGCTGACTATTATCGCTTTTCAAATTTTTGCGCAGCGCAAAGTCGAACTAGCCATTATCGAAACCGGACTCGGCGGGCGTTTGGACGCCACCAATGTCGTGCAGCCCGAAGTGAGCGTCATCACCTCGATTGGGTTGGAACATCAAAAATACCTCGGCCGCACACTCGCGGTGATTGCCGCTGAAAAAGCGGGAATCATCAAAAAAAACGTACCGTGCGTCTCCGGCGTGCGCCAGCCAATGGCGCGCCCGCCCATCCGCCGGCGTTGTCGCCAACAGCGCGCGCCGTTGTATGAATTGTCCGAGTGTTGTGCGCTGCAAAACATTTCCGCGCAACCAGGCGGATTGCAATTTTCGCTGACGTCACCGCGTTTTGATCTCAATTTAATCAATCTCATCAGCGCATTGCGCGGGCGGCATCAGGCCGGCAATGCGGCTTTAGCGGTTTTAGCATCACGGCTGTTGCGCGAGAAAAAAATTGCTATTCCCGACGAAGCGATACGCCGCGGCCTGCAAACGGCTTACTGGCCCGCGCGCTTGCAGGTTTTGCCAACACGGCCAACAATTGTCATCGATGCGGCGCACAACGCCGACGGCATGCGCGTGTTGACGCGGGCATTACCGGAAACGTTCTCGTACCGGCGTTTGCTCGTGGTCATGGGATTGCTGACCGATAAAGCACTGCCGCCAATTTTCCGGGCGTGGCGGCATTTATTGCCGCAATTCTTTTTTGCGGCGCCGGCATCGGAGCGGGCGCGCTCGGCGGCACAACTGGCGCAGGCTGCAAAAAATTGCGGTTTTAAAGCCAAGGCGTTTGATTCACCGGCGGCGGCATTTCGTGCAGCCCGCCAAATTTGCCGGGCTGAGGATTTGCTTTGCCTCACCGGCTCGCATTATTTGATCGGCGCGCTGATGCAGGAAGGCTTGATTCCGCTGCCGTACAAAAATTAAAACTCTATTCAACCGCATCCGGAGGAGAAAACGATGCAAAAAAAATTACGGATTCGCATTTTGTTTTTGGCAAGTTTGCTGGTCGGCTCGACTTTCATGCTGGCCGTGCCGCCCGTTGCGCCGCAGGACACGAACGTCAAACTCACACTGCTGCAGATTAACGACGTGTATGAAATCACACCGGTGAGCAGCGGCAAAGAAGGCGGCATGGCGCGGCTCGCCACGCTGCGCCAGCAATTAGCGCGGCAAAATCCCAACACCTTTATGCTTCTCGCCGGTGATCTCGTCAGCCCCTCGGCGCTCGGCACGGCGGTGGTGGACGGCGAGCGCCTGGCCGGCAAGCAAATGATTTCAGTGTTGAATGCAGTGGGCTTAAATTACTGCACGTTTGGCAATCACGAATTTGATTTGCGCGAACAGCCGTTTTTGCAGCGCCTCGCGGAATCCAAGTTCAAATGGTTTGCGAGCAACGCATTTGACCGTAATCAAAAGCCGTTTCCAAACGTGGCGGAAAATATCATTTTCACTGTGACCAATGCGGCGAACGAACAGGCGCGCGTCGGTTTGTTCGGCGTGATGCTCACCAAAAACAAACCGGATTACGTCACTTACACCGATCCGCTCGCCGCGGCGCAAAAACAAGTGCGGGCGTTGCGCGACAAAGTGGACATTCTCATCGCCGTGACGCATTTACAACTTGATGAAGACATCAAGCTGGCGCAAACCGTGCCGGGTATCGATTTGATTTTGGGCGGGCACGAGCATGAAAACGTGCAGGTGTGGCGCGGCCCGAATTTCACGCCGATATTAAAAGCCGATGCAAACACCCGTTCGGCGTACATTCATGATTTGACGTTCGACACGGAAACGCACCGCTTGCAAATCACTTCGCGGCTGCAAATCATTAACGATAAAATTCCGGAAGATGCCGCCATCGGTCAGGTGGTGCAGAGTTGGGTGGATCAAGCGTTTAACGCGTTCCGTAAAATGGGTTTCGAGCCGGGCAAGCTGGTGGTCACTTCGCCCATCACGCTGGATGGCCGGGAATCAACCGTGCGCAATTATCCGGGTAAGCTCACCGATATTATTGTCGAAGGTTTTTTAAATGCGACGCCGGGGGCGGAACTGGCGATTTTCAACGGCGGTTCGGTACGTATCGATGATGAATTGCTGTCGGGAAATATTTCGGAATATGACGTGATTCGCATTCTGCCGTTTGGCGGTAATGTGGTGGCCGGGGAAATGCGCGGCCGGTTGTTGCAGCAAATTCTCGAGCAGGGCGTGGCCAACAAAGGCACGGGCGGTTTTTTGCATGCGGCAAACGTCGCGTGGAACACCGCAAGCAATGTTTGGTTGATCAACGGCAAACCGCTTGACCAAAGGCGTAACTACAAAGTGGCCATCAGCGATTTTCTCCTCACCGGCAATGAACAGGGGTTGAGTTTTTTGAGCAGCAAAAATGCGGACTTGAAAGTGCTCAATGAAAACGTCATCGAAGTCCGCCGGGCGCTGATGGCGCAACTGCAAAAAACTTTTGGCCAGCCCCAATGAACCGGGGTTGCAAGCCTTTCGCCGGCAGCAAGACTTTTTTTGCATTTTCTGTGTGCAAAATTTTTATGCGCTTAAAAAAACATTGCTTTTCACCGCGGCATATTTTATTTTACCAGCATTGTTCGGCAGTATGGCAAATTTTTGCGAACAGCCAATAATTTCAAATTATAAGGAGAAGACCGAATGAAAAAGTTCATCGTGATGTTTTTGAGCCTAGCCCTAATGGCGATGAGCACAGGATGCTCAAGCTGGAGCAAGAAAAACAAGGGCGCGGTGATCGGTGCGGGCGCCGGCACCGTGGTAGGTGGCGCGATCGGCAAAGCCGCCGGTAACACCATGTTGGGCGCGATTTTGGGAGCAGCCATTGGTGGTGCAGCCGGCGCGTACATCGGCAACTATATGGACAAGCAGGCTGAAGAGATGAAACGCGATCTCGCCGGCGCGAAAGTCGAGCGTGTTGGCGAAGGCATCAAAATTACGTTTGATTCCGGCATTCTATTCGACGTCGATAAGGCAACATTGAAACCGCAGAGCATGGAAAATCTCAAAAAACTGGCGGGAATTTTACAAAAATATCCCGATACCAATATTTTGCTCGAAGGCCACACCGACAACACCGGCTCGGATACGCACAACCTGGAACTGTCGCGGGCGCGCGCGCAATCGGTGGCCAATTATCTCGCCGCGTTGCAAGTGGCAGCGCCGCGTTTTACGATCATGGGATATGGCGAAGCCCAACCCATTGCGGCCAACGATGATGCAAGCGGGCGGCAAGCCAACCGCCGGGTGGATTTGGCAGTAATGGCCAATGATAAACTGAAAAAAGCGGCACAACAAAGCACCGGTGATTAATTTTTAGCGGCAGCCGATTTACCACAAACGGGAGACGCTTTATTGAAGCGTCTCCCGTTTTTTATTTTGAAGACAAAACGATTGGCACCGCATAAATTTTCTCATTCCATAAAAAATCGCCTGCTAAAAGAAAACTCCCACCAAAGGCCTTTGGTGGGAGTTTAACATTAGGAAAATTTAGTTGCCGGAACAATCTTTTTAATCAAGCAGTGCTAATGGAATTTGCACCGAGGGGAGACGCATTTGCTGGAGAAGGGCCTGGCGCTGTTCGGCAAAGCGCGCCATTAATTCCGCAGGGATCGGATCGCCCGAGGAAGGCTGAACTTTTAATGGATCGATCGCCTGGCCATTGATAAACATGGTGTAATGCAAATGTGGCCCGGTGGAAAGTCCCGTCGAGCCGACATAGCCGATAATATCGCTTTGCGCGACGCTATCTCCGACTTTGAGCGATGCGGCGAAGCGCGAGAGATGGCCGTACAGCGTTGTAAAATGATTTTTATGCGCAATCACCACGCAATTGCCGTAGCCCCCTTTCCAACCGACTTCCTGAATCGTGCCGTTGGCCGAAGCCACGACGGGGGTGCCGATGTCGGCGGCGAAATCGACGCCGGTATGTGCGCGGACTTTGTTGAGAATCGGATGCCGGCGGCCTGAGGAAAAATGGGAAGAAATGCGGCGGTAGCTGAGCGGCGATTTCAGAAAAGTTTTTTGAAAGGACTTGCCCTCGCGATCAAAATAACCGCCTTTGGCGTCATCGGGCTTAAAATAAAACGCCGTAAAAAATTTTTCCGGCGGTAACTGTTTAGGTTCATACGAGGCTGCGAGAATACGGCCGTAACGGACAAACTCGCGCTGGTGGCCCGGCGTAGTGACAAAGAGTTTTTCAAAGAGAATGCGAAAACGGTCGCCGCGTTGAGTGTCGTACAGAAAATCGACATCCCATTGCAAAATATCGGTGTATTCCATCAACAGTTCCGGCTTTTCGCCGCGTTCCAACACGGCACCATAAAGCGTGCTCTCAACTTCGCCGGTGAGCAGAAACACTTCGGGCGTGAGCGCGAGCGTATCGCAACGGCTCGCTAACTCCCCGTTGGCGTCGCGCTCGACCCGCACAATGATTTCCGGCGAGGGTCGGTAGAGCAATTCATGCAAGGCGCCGCTGGAATCAACCGCGACCTGGATGGAATATCCGGCGCGGAGGTCGCGGGGGTCAAAAGTTTTTTGCAGCGCCGAAACCGTCCGAACGATATCGCCGGGTAACACGGCGCAATCTTGCAACAACCCGGCAAGCGTTTCGCCATAACGAATGGTCTGTTGCAACATAATGGTAGACGTCACCGACGCCAGTGCCGTCGTCGAGTCGGCGAGGTGAACGGAGCGCTCACCTAAATGTGACCAATCCTCTGGCCGGTCGGCGGTGAGCCGATGCAGTACAAAGAACAGAATAATAACAGCCGCGTTGCCAACGATCACTCGTCGCACGGAATTGCGTTTGATTTTCATACCTATAAAACAGCGATAATTTTCTCAAGTTTGTTCCTCCTGTTGAATTTGGTCCGAAACATAAGGGTGATATCGGTTCCACCCGTAAGTGGAACTGAGTGAATTTTAATCTAATCATTTTGCTCTAATTTGCAAGTCTTTTTTTGCCGTGGCTTTTTTAGCTATTGCCATTTCGGCCACAATTTCGTTACAAAAAAAGTAAAGTGTGCCCGTTGCCGAAATAATTGTTGCAAATCGTACCTTGATTCGTTACTTTTGAAACGGACTAAACTCTTTAAGGACGAAGCTTGCTCGAAGTTGAAAACACAATCTTGCCGGCGGTTGAGAAATTTGAACCCCTCACGGTCAATGGCCAATCACCCACCAACACTGCGCTGCTCGATCTCGGCATCGCCTGGGAATGGGAATATGACGCCGGTTTTATCGATAAGCTTAAACTCGCGGCGGCGCAGCATCATCTCCAGCTTGCAGTGCTCGATCTCAGCAACATCGCCGAGCACACCGCGAAGTATTTGCGCGAAAAAATAGCGTTTCGCTATTTTCTTGACCGCGGCTCCGATGCGCGGCGGGAGTTTGAGGCGCTGGCCCATCTGGTGGCCGTTGACGGCACGCGGGTCATCAATCACTATCGCCACCTCAAACGCAGCCTGGACAAGGCGACGATGCATTTGGAGTTTATCACTGCCGGTTTAAATGTACCTTATACAATCATCCTCTCGCCGTATCAGAACCAACCGGAAATTAAAATCGCCGATCTGGCACGATTGGGCCGTTCGTTTATCATTAAGCCGGCTGTTGGCGCCGGTGGCACCGGCGTTGTGGTCGGCGCTGAGACCCTCGCCGAAGTTCTAATCGCACGCCAAAGCCAGGGTGATCAAAAATTTTTGTTGCAGGAAAAGGTGGAACCAGTTTTGTTGAATGGTGAGCGG
>CAYUVM010000072.1:0-11964 GCA_964447935.1 uncultured Cytophagia bacterium
AGTGTCCACGATGTCGTGGCACTAAAACTTGTCCACGATGTCTTGGCACTTGAGAATTACTTGATAATTTTAATGTGAATATCTTTGACTTTTTTAGAATCACTGACTTCTTATACATTGCTTTAAAATCGCCGTTTATTTTCTCTTTTTCACTAATTGGTATTTTTTATTTTTTTGAGGGATTCTTAGCTAAAGTCGATACTTCACCTCAGAGTAAATTTGATGAGATTTTGAGGAAAGTATTTAGGATGCTTTATAAGATAACGTGTATTCTCTCACTTCTTGCACCGTTGGGTATAGCATTCCTTGCAGCAGAAAATCAAGCTCGTTACATAAAGGGAGAAAAGTTGCTTCAGATAGAAGAAAACAAAGCTGATCCAGATTGGGTTAATAAACTTTTGATAGAATATTTATTTGCTCAAAAGTTATACAATTTACCCAACGTTGAGATAGAGCTTCAAAACAGTGATAATACCAAAAGATTAGATTGGCTTAATGATAAATTATTTCTAATTGCTTCTACAAGTCAGAATATATTTGTTTACAACCAAAGCAATAAGAGTACTTACGTGATTCCAAATACAAATGTAGTTCATATTAAATTTCCATTCAAACCAGCAAAAGTCATTGATGAACAGAAATAGAAGATCTAAAGTGGATTGTCACATGGCGGACAAGGAGTGCTAAAGCATCATAGCCAATTTCAGGAAACTATTATGATCAGAAACGTGAATTTTATTTTGTGTTTGTTAATGACTTTAATTTTTATTTCAGGGTGTACGAAACAAGAACCTGAGTTAGATAGTCGTTTAGTGACTTTGGCATATATATTAATCTCCGCATCAATCATTGCATTATTTGTTGCTATAATCACTCAAAACCAAGAAAGACGAATTACGGGTATATTGGCTGGAGTTGTCTTCTTGATAGCGGCCTTGATTCTATTTGACAAAGTTCACTGCTGAAAAAAAGGAACCATAACTGGAATAAACAAATAATGCTGCAAAAATTAACGGCGAGTATTGCAAGTAAAGCTAAAGATTGTTACAAAATTGGTTAATCTGTAAATACAAATATATGTCGTGAGTTATAACTACTGCGCTAACAGCGGCCTGCAGGCGGACGGGACAACGGTGGCATAATTTCGACGTCAGTACATCGCACAACCTTTTGTGGTATTCCGACGCTTGTACTTCCGATGTCCCGCCGCTGAGGCCGGTGTTAGCTGCTTAGAAGAAAAACAATGAAGAAATCGCTTACAGTATTTGTCTGCAGCACGTATTCCGACCTCGTGAATGAACGCGAGGCTGTGTTGGATGCAATACGGAAGCTGCAGCATCAACATGACGCCATGGAGTTTTTTGGCGCACGCACTGATCTTCCTATAGAAACGTGTTTGGATGAAGTTCGACGAAGTGATGTCCTTGTAGTTATCGTAGGTCATCGATATGGAAATTTTGTACCAGAACTGAATATTTCATTTTCGGAGGCTGAATACAGAGAAGGAAATCGGTTAGGGAAGCCATGTCTTGTATACTTACGAGATGAAAATGTACCTATTCTCCCTAAATTCGTGGAGCGTGATCCCGAGAAAGTTACGCTACTGGACAAATTCAGAAACATCCTTCAAACTCGACATACAATAGCAACATTCAAAGCTCCTCATGACCTTTCTGTAAGCGTTGCTGCCGATTTAAGTCGAACTGCACAAGCAATTGAAGAAACTGCGAGAATCGAAGATGTAGAAAAAAAATCTGCTACATCATTTTTTCACGAAATTAATGATATTGTTACTGACGCCCTGAATAAAGGAATAGCGGAGGCTTCTGTAATTTCTGCCGTGCGTCAAGCAATCGCAACTTTATTACGAACTGAGGAAGTACGTCGACCTTTGGTATTCTTTAGCTACGCCCATAAAGACAAAGAGATTGTAAGTCGCGTAGCTTCTGGATTGAAGAATGAGGGAATAGATGTGTGGATTGATTTTCAGGAGCTTCGAGGTGGTGTCGAAATCACAAAATTAATATCTCAGGGATTAGATTCCGCAGATTTCCTTGCATATTTTATGTCATCAAGTTCGCTTAATAGCGTATCGTCTCGTTACGAACTAAATGCGATAATATCAAGGCGAGTAAGCAAACGAGGTGGCGCAATTATTCTTCCCATACTTCTTGAATCTGTTGAATTGCCTGCATTACTTCGGGATAAAAACTATTTGGATTTAAGAGATAAAGATGTATCAAAAGCTGTAAAACAACTATCTAAAGCTATCAAGTATCATTTGCAAGGTAGGACGAGAGAAGAATAGACAATTGGCAGCTAACGCCGTGCTGCAGCCGACGCGAAAAGCTGCGTGCTGGCTTCGCGAACGATCTCGGCGCGCGGCTGAGCAACGGTGTTAGTAGCAATTCAAAAAAGGCTAACGAAAATGAAAATTTGTGTAGCACAGACAAGGTCGATCAAAGGTGACATTCAAAATAATATGGAGCCGGCGTAGTTATTTCCCCGGATCACTTGCTTCCGGGGTTATCATTGAAAATCATCAACTGCCATCTTCCCCCATTGTCGAAACGTTGAGCCGAAGCGCCCATGAAAATTTTGGAAACCGATCGCTTGATCTTGCGCCGGCTCGAGCGCGCCGATGCGGAATTTATTTTTACGCTGGTGAACGATCCGGCGTGGTTGCGCTACATCGGCGATCGCGGCGTGCGAACAATTGACGACGCCGTCAATTATATTTTGCAAGGGCCGATGCAAAGCTACGAACGTTATGGATTCGGTTTATTTTTAACTGAATTAAAAGTAAGCAACGTGCCGATTGGGATTTGCGGCTTGCTCAAACGCGAGACGTTACCGGAGGTTGATCTGGGCTTCGCCTTTTTGCCGCCATTTTGGGGCAACGGCTACGCGCACGAGTCCGCGGCGGCAGTGCTGGCCTGGGGTAAAAATACTTTTCAGCTCAAACGCATTCTCGCCATCACCTCGCCGGAAAATCACCCGTCGATCAAAGTACTTAAAAAATTGGACTTCAAATTTGAAGCGATGATTCGCCTCACTGCGGAGGCGCCGGAGGTGATGTTGTTTGCGACTAACCCCAGCCGGGAACCAACCCACCCATGACGCCAAGACGTCAAGCCATTCTTTTTCTCATTATCGCCTCGATGCTCTGGAGCCTCGGCGGCTTGCTGATTAAATTGGTGCAGTGGAATCCGCTGGCTATCGCCGGGATGCGCAGCGCCATCACCGCGCTGGTCTTGTGGATCTATCTGCGGCGCCGTGGCTTATGCCTGCACCGTTATTCTCTTTGTGCTCGCCAACAAACTCACCACGGCCGCCAATGCCATTTTCTTGGCATACTCTTCGCCGATTTATGTCGCATTATTCGGCGCCTGGTTTTTAGGGGAGAGCACACGACGTTTGGATTGGCTCGTCATTGCCAGCGTTATCGGCGGCATGGCGCTCTTTTTTCTCGACGATCTCAGCGGCGGCGGTTGGTGGGGAAATATCTGCGCCATGTTGAGCGCCGTTTCGTTTGCCTGGGTCGTGCTCTTTCTGCGCAAACAAAAAGACGGCTCGCCGTTTGAATCCATTTTGCTCGGCAACTTCATGGCCGCGTTGGTTGGAACGCCGTTCATGTTCGAGTCGATGCCGGACGCGCGAAGCTGGCTGGGCCTGATCTTATTGGGCGTTTTTCAACTGGGACTGGCGTACATTTTTTTCACCGCCGCGATCAAACAGGTTGCCGCGCTGGAAGCGATTTTAATTCCGGTGCTGGAGCCGCTGCTGAATCCGTTGTGGGTGATTTTATTCGTCGGGGAAACCCCGAGCGCGTGGGCGTGCGCAGGTGGGTTGCTGGTTTTGTTCGCCGTAACGGCGCGAGGGATTTTGCTGACGCGATGAAATGGAAAAAATCACCTTCACACTTGATTTTTTCAGATAAACTTAATAAGTTGCGATAGCAAGGTCAAGGAGAATATGCTGATGATAACACTCATTATCCAAGCCGAAGAAGATTTGGCAAACGCACTGCAACAAGTTGCGGAACAGAAGGCGACAACAATAGATGCTGTTGCCAAAGAGGCGCTCCGCGATTACCTCCGCACCCAATCTATCCGACCAAGCCAGTATTCTTTTATTGGCATCGGGCATAGCGGTAAAGGCAATCTTTCTAAACAAGCCGAAGCGATTCTTGCCGGGGCTGCAAATCGGCGCGAGGGTTGGAGTCTACCATAATGGCTGCACTACTCGATATTGGTTTCCTGTTGGCCGTTTTGGATGCCGACGATGACATGCACGAGGTTTGTGTCATTGCCTTTTCCGAGGAGCAGAGGCCAGTTTTGCCAGATGTTGTCTTGCCCGAGTTAGCTTACTTGGTTATACGGGAGTTGGGATATCCAGCTCTGCTCAAATTTCTCAATGCTGTGGCAAAGGGAGAATTAACAATCGAAAGGACGCGGCTGGAGGATTTAACGCGTACAATTGAAGTATTAGAAAATATTCCGATCAAAAAATTGACTTTGTCGATAGCGCGATTATGGCTATGGCTGAACGGCTCAAAATTAAACGCATACTGACCGTCGATCAACGCGATTTTCAACAGTTTCGTCCCAAGCATTGTCCGGCTTTTGAAATTGTTCCATAGTATTAAACGAATTTTTATATCGCAACGGCCACATTCTTCTTTTTCCCCGACCGCGCCACTTTTTCCTTGAACTCATCTTCCGGCATGCGGCAGGGCAGGCCGCCCTCTTGCAACGGGCAGTTGCCCCACAGCTCACAAAGCCGCGAGCAAATGCGGCTGACGGTTGCCGCTTCTGCCGCTTTTTGATGCTGCAACAACGGCAAAATCACCCGCGCCCCCGGGCCTTGGTAGCGCACGCTTTCGCCGAGCAGGGCCTTGCGAATCATGGCTAAAAACCGCTGGCGATTCAGCGACTCCGGCGCCAGAATATCCTGCGGCCGCACCGCGCGTAACGCTTGCGGAATGTTGGGATCGTAACTCATGTAACCGAGGTAATCCAGCTTGATCTGCAGCATATCTTGCGCGGCAATTTGCAACGCCAGCCCGTCGCGGGTTTCATCATAATCAAACACGCGATTCAGAATCAGCTTTGGCGCGAAGTCGTTGACGGTTTTAAAAAAACGCACGCCGTCGCGCCGATTAACGCCCATAATTTCGTCGCCGATTTCCGTCAGCAAGCGCTGGTCATGCGCATGGCTCGGATCTTTGCAGCGATCCAGCAACTCCAACACGGTGTCCGCCTCGGCAAACTCCCGCCGCAAACGCCGGAAAATCGCGACCTTCAGAAAATTGTAACACTCTTGAATCGACGTCGGCTCCGGATTCGCCACCACGATATTGACGTCGCCGGCATTAAACAGATCGATTTCATTCAACGACATGCCGGCGCCGATATCCACCACCACAAAATCCGCTTCCAACTTGCGCAGGTGGCGAATCATTTTCAATTTTTCCCAATGCTCGATTTGCGTAAACCCGACAATGCCCGGCGCGCCGCACACCAGCCGCAAGCCTTCGATGGAGGTCGGTATTGCCAGTTCCTCCAGCGTTTTGGCCTGACGCTGCATAAAATCGTGCAGCGTCTTCGCCGGCATATACATGCCAAGCACGGTGTGCAGATTCGCGCCGCCGAGATCGGCGTCAACCACCGTCACCCGCAAACCCGACTCCGCGAGCGCGATGGCCAGGCTGACGCTGATCATGCTTTTGCCGATGCCGCCTTTGCCGCCGGCCACGGTGATCACCGTCAAATGACCACGCCCGGCCGCGGCGTCGTCAATTGCAGATTCGGGCGCATGCGCTGCCAGTTTCGGCGAGGATGCTGCTGAGGAATTGCGTGATTTGGTCATGGCGCGGGCAAAGTCCTTTTGACACTGCGTTCAAGCGCTGGGGCTACCGGCAAAAAATTTTCTCGCCTCGAAAGATTCGCGAAATCCGTTTACTTTTCAATTGGGGATTTGTCCACTTGCCCTTGGCCGTCGGAGTCTCGATCGCGGGCTTTATTTTAACAGGGCTATCCGCTTAAATCTACGCACAGTGCGGTGGTTTTGCGAAACCGTCATCAGAAAACCGCTTGATTTTTTCGCGAAAACTCGTATATTCAAACTCGAGCTAAGTTATTGATTTTTGAAATCAGAACGATTTGCATTTTGTTATGCAATCGTTGTATCATGTCAAAATCAAACCCCGACTTGCTGCATTTGACGATGCTTGCAGTCATATAATGTGAGATCGGGGTCATTCGAGTGTGGAGCATGTTTGAATCGTTAATTATTACCTTGCGCGAAGGCATTGAAGCCGCGTTGATCGTCGGCATTGTAATCGCCTATTTACAAAAAATCAACCGAGCCGAACTGAGCAAATATGTGGTGGCAGGCGTCGGTGTCGCCGTCGGGTTGTCCGCGTTGCTGGCCGTGTGGTTTCAACGCATTCAAATCAATCAAGAGGCCTATGAAGGCGCGATCATGCTAATCGCCGCCATTTTTGTCGGGAGTTTTTTAATCTGGATGCACCATCACGCGCAGCAATTAAAAAAAGGCCTGCAAACTAAAGTCGACGCGCTGCTCGCCAATCGGTCGCGCCAAACGGCGGCGTTGGGGTTGTTTGTTTTCGCCGTGATCATGGTGTTGCGTGAAGGCGTGGAAACCGTGCTCTTTCTCAGCGCCATCTCGCTGACCACCACGGCCTTATGGAGTTTCATCGGCGGCATTCTCGGCCTCGTCATCGCCACCGGGTTTGCCGTGTTTTTTATCAAAGGCAGCGTGCGCGTGGATTTGCCGCGATTCTTTCGCGTCACCAATATTGTGCTGTGCATTTTTATTGTGCAGCTCTTGATTAACGCTTATCACGAATTTTCCGAGGCCGGCGTGGTGCCGACCTCGACGCAAGCGATGGCCGCGGTGGGGCCGATCGTGCGCAACAATGCGCTCTTTGTGATTGCCCTGCTCGGGTTACCGCTGATTATTTTTTTAACACCGGCCGGCAAACCGCCGGCATTCGCGGGCGTGGAGAATCCCGCCGAGCGGCGCAAACTATTGGCAGGCGTGCAACGGCAACAAAGGTGGCAGCGCGTCGCCGGCATCTTTGGCATGCTGATTATTAGCTTTCTCTGTTTGGATTTTGTGTATGCCGGCGGCCCGCAGGCGCTATCGCCGGCGGAGCCGGTGGCCTTGCAGAATGCGGAAATCACCTTTCCGGTTTCTCGATTTGCGGATGGACGGCTGCAACGATTTAGTTTTCAAGACGGCGACAAAGGGCTGCGCTTTTTTGTGGTCAAACTCACGGCGGCGCGGCTCGGGGTAGCTTTTGACGCCTGCGAAAATTGCGGCGACCAGGGCTACTATCAGGAAAATAGCACGATTTTTTGCATGAACTGTGTGGCGGAAATCAATCCTTCCACCATCGGCATCGGCGGTGGCTGTAATCCGGTTCCGCTCGCGCACCTCATTCAGAACGACACCCTGCGCGTGAGCGCCGCAGCTTTGCGCGCCGGCCTCAAATATTTTAAGCAACCGTGAGGGGTTTATTTCGCGACGCATATCATGTTGTTCCGAATTTTACGAGAATCTTTTTTTCGCGGCAAGCGCCGCAAGCTGATTGCGGTGACGGCGATTGCGCTGGGCACCGGCATCGCCACCGGCCTGTTCAGTGTGGCGCTCAACAGCGGCGATAAAATCAGCCGCGAGTTGAAGCGTTACGGCGCCAATCTCATCGTGCTGCCCCAGGAAGACACGTTGCCGCTCGAAGTCGCAGGCCGCGATTATTCCGCGTTGCTCGCCAACGGCTATTTGCAGGAGGCGGATTTGCCGCGCATTAAAGAAATGTTTTGGCGGCACAATATCGTTGGCTTCGTGCCGGAATTGTCCGCGCGTGTCGCGTTACTCAGGGCGCCGGCGCCGCCGCAACCCGTGACGCTGACCGGGACCTGGTTTGACCGCGCTTTGCCGGTGCAGGATCAAGCCGATTTTCGCACCGGGGTGCGGCACGTGGTGAGTTACTGGCAGATTACCGGCGAGTGGATTAAAGATGACACGGCGCGCGAAGTGCTGATGGGCGCCGCGTTGGCCCGTCGCTTTAATTTGAGCGTGGGAGATTCACTCGCGCTGGCCGTTGCCCAACGCGTTGAAAAATTTTTTATCCGCGGCCTCGTCACCACCGGCGGCGCCGAAGAGCAGCAGATTTTCGCGGCGTTGGCCGTGGTGCAGCAACTGGTCAAGCAACCCGGAAAAATAAAAAAGATTTTAGTCAGCGCCTTAACCAATCCGGAAGACGATTTTGCGCGGAAACCGCTGGCGCAAATGACGCGCGAAGAATATGACCGCTGGTATTGCACGCCGTATGTCAGTTCCATCGCGTTGCAACTCCGCGAGGCGATTCCCGGCGCGGAAACGCGCATCGTGCGCCAAATCGCCGAGGGCGAAGGAACCCTGCTGCGCAAAACTTCGCTGCTGATGTTTCTCATCGCGCTGGCGATTTTTTGCACGTCGATCCTCGGCGTCACCAGCACCATGACCACCACCGTGCTGGAGCGCCGCAAAGAAGTCGGCCTCTTTCGCGCGCTCGGCGCCGAAGGCCAGCAGATTTCCAGCGTTTTTATCGGCGAGGCGCTGGTGATGGGCTTTGCCGGCGGCCTTGCCGGCAGCGGCCTCGGGTATTTGCTTGCCCGCCAAATCTCGCTGCAAATTTTTGGCGACCCGCTGCAATACAATCTATTATCGCTGCCGATTGCCGTCATCATCGCCACGTTGATCGCGCTGCTCGGCAGTTTCTTCCCGCTGCGCAAAGCGTTGACGTTCGATCCGATTGTGACGCTGCACAGTACGTAGCATTCAGTACTCAGTGGTCAGTATTCAGTTTGAATTATAAACCGTCATTTCGTGTTCAGTCGAATCTTACTCAAATCCCTGCGCGGCCGGGACAGTCGGCAATGGGTCGCTTTTCTCGCCGTGGTGATTGCCACTTCGGTGGCGGCGACGCTGCTGACTATCCGCGCGGATGCCGGGGCCAAAATAAATTCCGAGTTGCGGGCTTTTGGCGCGAATTTAATTCTCACGCCGGCCTCGGCGCGCGACGCGCAAACATTTTCGGTTCGCGCCCTGCGGCAACTGCCATGGCCCGTTTCACCCGACACGCTGCGCGGCGTGGCGCCGGTGCTTTATGGCGTGCTGCATCATGTCGGTCGTGACGATTCAACTCGTCCGCTCGTCGCTCTCGGCACTGATTTTACCGCGATGCGCCAAGTGAACTCGTTCTGGAGTATCACGCCGCCGGTGAGGCATTTAAGCGAAAATGAAATTCTGCTCGGCCAAGCCGCCGCGCGCAAATTGAATCTTGCCGCCGGACAGATAGCGCTATGGCGGGCTGCCGTCACGAGTGACACGGCGAGTTTTCGCCTGGCCGGGATCGTCAGCACCGGTGAAAATGAGGACGATCAAATTATTTTAAACCTGCATACGTTACAAAAACTGTTGCGCCAGCCCGACCAGGCCACGCTCGCGCTCGCCAGCGTACAGGGCGGCCCCGCCGTGGTTGAGGCACTCGTGACGGCGCTTTCTCATCACTCCGAGGAAATTCAAGCGCAACCCATTCGGAAGATTGCAGGCTCGGAAGCGCATATTCTGAAAATTTTAACCTTGTTGATGTCGATCGTCTCGGCGTTTACCGTGATCGTCGCGACCCTTTGCCTCGGCACGACGATGACGGCATTGATCGTCGAGCGCCAACAGGAGGTTGGAGTGATGAAAGCCCTCGGCGCGGAGAATCGTCATGTTGCGCGCCTCATCGCGGCGGAGTTGGCGCTGCTCGGCTTGGGCGGCGGGCTGGTGGGTTACTGGGTGGGATTTCTCTTTGCCGGAGTGATCAGCAAAAATGTTTTTAACACTTACGCTTCCCTGCGTTTGGAAATTCTGCCGATTGTTTTAATTTTATCTTTGGGTATTTCACTCGTTGCTGCGATTTTTCCATTGCGCCGTGCGCTGCTGATTGAACCGACGGTGGCATTGCGAGGGGAGTAGACAAAGAGAATTATTCATTCTTTCAGTAAATGAAGAATAAGCCTAATTGAACCAAATTATGAGGTTAATATTAAATGAAAAAACATTTTCTTGCTTTATTTATCACAAGTACCGTCAACTTTCTCTTCGCCCAGTCAGGCGATATTCCAATTAACCCTGCCCTGATGCCGATGATTGTTAAGATTGCATCGCCTTTAGCTACGCAAACCGGGAGGTTGGTTATGGGAACAGGGTTTATTGTTTCTCAAATGGTCACTGACAAACTTGACACAGCCAGAGCATATTTTCTGATCACTGCTAAACATTTGATGAGCGATTGGACCCCTGTGGATAGCACAATAAAAGTGTATAATACCTTTGTAGATATAGCCTTTTATAGAAAAATAAGTCAACAAGCCGGTGGGCCCAAAATTAAGAGGCTTCATCTTTTTGATAAATATGGTAATTTAAAGAAATTTAGTATACACCCCCATAATAATCCAAACGTGGATGTATGTGCCATATATTTGGATGAAGATGTACTTACTGATCCAGATATTATAGTGTCCAGTTTTGACATTAGTTATTTACGGCAATTTGATTCAATAACATCATTAAGCTTTAATTTGGGAAGCCAGGTATTTGCTTTAGGATACCCGTTTGGAATTACGTCATTGAAAAATTCATACCCCATTGCGAAATCAGGTTATATTGCGTCTATCCCCGGCGAAGAGTTTTCGATTCAAATTGCGGACACAAATAGAAGTGGTCAATTAATAACCAAAAAGCTACAAGGTAAAATTTTGATTATTGATGGATTGATAGTCAACGGTAATAGTGGAGGACCTATTATTCTACCTTCGTTAATTAAAACTAGAATCGATTCCACTACAAAAAAGCTACAACACTGGACAAAAGCTAGCGAAAATCAAATAATTGGTATTCAATCTGGAAAGTTTGGCACATCAGGTCTAAGTTACGCATTCAGTTCTGATTATATTGTTGAGTCTATTAACCAGCTATTGAATAAGCGTGGTTGGATTCCAGTCGAAGAAGCCAAATGATATCATTAGAACATGACAAAAAAGACATTAATAAATTTATGCCCAGCGTCAACATCCAAAACATCTCCAAAAAATACAACAACGTTCTCGCACTCAATGGCATTTCGTTGACGATAGAAAAAAATGAATGGATCGCCGTGATGGGCCCCTCCGGTTCCGGCAAATCGACGCTGCTCAACATCATCGGCGGTTTGGATTCACCGACGGCGGGCAAGGTTATCGTGGCCGGCGAGGATATTGCCAAACTTTCGTCGAAACAACTCGCGGCCTATCGCCGCGAAAAGGCCGGTTTCGTTTTTCAACAATTCTATCTGGTGCCGTATTTGACGGCATTAGAAAATATCATGCTGGCGCAATATTTTCACAGCATGACAGATGAGTCAGAGGCCGTGGCCGCGTTGCAGCGGGTGGGGCTAAGCGAGCGCCTGCATCATCGGCCTTCCGAGCTTTCCGGCGGCGAGCAACAGCGCGTCTGCATCGCTCGCGCGCTGATCAATCATCCACAACTCATTCTCGCCGACGAACCGACCGGCAATCTCGATGCGGCGAACGAGCGCATCGTGCTGGAGATTCTGGCGCAATTGCATCAGGAAGGCCATACGATCATCATCGTCACCCACGCACCGCATATCGGCGAGCGTGCGCAAAAAATTATTCGTCTGGCTCACGGCCATCTGGTCGATGTGCAACTCTCCGCAGCCTGTCAGTTTTGTAAAATATGAAAATTTTTTTGAGCCTTTGCAGTTTCCTTCTCATGCTCGTCGCGCCGCCAACCCGGGCGCAGGTTTTTAGCACGCAACAACAGGCGCTGGAGCGGACTTTTCCCAAGCCGCAAACCATCGAACGCCGTACGCTGTTTCTAAACGACCCGCAGGTAGCGGCCATT
>CAYUVM010000073.1:0-11955 GCA_964447935.1 uncultured Cytophagia bacterium
CGCGCGTTTGTCTGGCGTCGCTGCTGATGTTGAAATTTTCGTATTAACCTTAATCTGTATTGCAAGTGGAGAGACGGTTATGAAGCCGAAGACGAATATCTTTGTTGGACTTGTGGTTCTGGCCGCCATGCTTGCGGGAAAGCAAGCTGCGGCGCAGAGCGAAAGCCGCCGGCAAGGTGTAACGGTGGTCAGCGAAACCGCTGGAACGGTTGTGCGCTTTGAAGGCGCCTTCACGTTCATCGGTAAGACGCCGTTTACCGTTTCCCAAAATTTGGCCGGACCGTATAAAGTGATTGCTTCAAAGCGCGGTTATGAAACCAAGACGATTGTGCTTGATTTTCAGCGCGGGATGGCACAGCACATTACGGTTGGGCTGAAACCTTTGTCGCTGGCCAAGGCGGCGTTTGGTTCCCTGTTGTTACCGGGCACCGGCCAGCGTTACAAAGGCGCTCGTTCCAAAGGTTTGATTTTCACCACGTTGGCGTTGGGTGCCGGTGCTCGCGCTTTCGTCAAACATCAACAGTTTGGCGATGATCGCGACGCCGCTGCCAGCGCGGAAAAACAGTACAACCAGATCAGCGACACGGCGCTGCTGGAAAAAGAACTGGCTCTCGAAAAATGGCAAAAGGCGCAGCGCGAAGCCCATGACTCATTTAAGAGCCGCCGCCGTGCGGTGATCTGGACCGGCGCGATTTGGACGATCAACGTGTTGGAGGCGCTGATCGCTCCTCCAGGCCCGGGACATCCAGAGAAAGCGCGCAAAGTCGGGTTGAATGTGACAAGCAGCAACGGCACAACCACTGAACTTGGACTGAAAATCAAATTTTAACGGAAACGGAAAAGAGACCATGAAGAAACTGAATGCAATCTTATTGAGCCTAGCGCTCTTTGGAGCAGTGCCCGCAATGGCACAACAAGAATATATTATCGAACGCGATGATTTCCTCGCGATTTCGTTCTGGCAGCAGCCAACACTAAACACGCAAATTCGAGTGGCCGCCGATGGCACCATTGAATTGCCGACCGTGGGTAAAATAAACTCCGCCGGTTACACCATTGAGCAATTGGAAAAAGAAATCGTGCGCCAATATTCCTTTTATAATGCAAAGGTCACGCAGGCCAAGGTGGCAGTCATTGAATTTGGCAGCAAGAAAGCGTATATCAACGGCCAGGTGCCGCGTCCGGGCAAATACAGCTTTGCCGTCATGCCAACGCTGTGGCAATTAATTCTCGAAGCCGGCGGCCCATTGGAAACCGCAAACCTCAGTCAAGTTTCATTGGTGCGTGGTTCCGGCACGGAAATGGGCAAGGTTTCGACATTTGATCTGGCGGAAGTGTTGAATCGCAATGCGATTAATGAATTGCCGAAATTAATGCCGGGCGACATCGTCTACATTCCTGCGGTTCCCGGCGGCCCGGCAGCGGCTGGCCGCTCCCCGTTAAAAAAATCTTCCATCGTTTACATTTACGGCGAGATTACCAATCCCGGTGAATATCAGTATGAGAGCAACACAAACATTCTCGAAGCGGTTATCAAAGCCGGCGGCCCGACGGAAAGAGCGGATTTACGGCGCGTGCGATTGATGGGCATGGATTCGCTGCACACGCAGGTGGCACAAATCAACTTGCAAAAGTATCACGACGAGCCGCAACTGCCGCCGTTGGCGTTGCATGGCGGTGACACGATTTACATTCCGAAACGCCAGTCGATTTTAGGGTCGGTGGGCGGCATGTTGGTTGAAACCACTCGCATCGCCGTTGTCGCCCTAGTGCCGATCTTGGCGGTGAATGCTGCCAGATAATACGATTTTAATCTAAACTATTCAGGTGTTTTCATGGCTGATATTAGTAGAAAACTCGACCCTGTGCTGTACTGGGAAATGCTGTGGCGGCGCAAATGGATGGCGCTGGGCGTCGTCCTTTTCTTCGTAGCGCTGGGTTTTTTCTGGGCGTTTAATTCCGTGCCGAAGTATGAGTCCAATTCAACCATTTTGCTGCGCGAGCTTGATTTGGAATCGCGCACGGTGCAGCGGTATGCGCCGGACGTGAAGGCGTTGAACGACTTCGGCACCGTGCGCGCGAAAATCTTAAGCCCAGAAATGCTGCGGCGCTTAATGGCGAAAGCGGATTTGCTGCGGACCGATTCTTTGATCAGCGATCTAGCCGAACAGGCGCGCTACAAAACGCCGCAACTATCGCTAATGGAGATCAAAGAAGCGTTGATGATGCAGAAACTGAAAGAAGAAATCATCACAGTCAAGCCCAATGGCGTCAATATCATTCAGATTGCGGCGGGGCATAAAAATCCCCAGTTGGCTTATACCATTACCAAAACTCTCGTTGAAATGTTTGTCGAGGAAAGCCGGCGCACGGAAATGAGCGGCGTCGAAAGCGGTTTGTCGTTCAGCCGGCAACAGATGGAAATCTATAAAAAACGCCTGGACGAAGCCGAGACGAAATTGCAACAGTTCCGCACCGGGATGGCGATTACGGCTTACGATCATCAGAGCCTTGACGGTGAGCGCATCTCGACGTTGGGCGCGATTGTGGAAGCCACCATCACACAGCTCGAGGCGGAAAATCAAACCCTGACAGCGGCCAATGCGCAGCTCGGCTTGGCCGGCAAGAATCCCACCATCTACACTTCGACGCTGCTGGAGCATCAACACAAATTACAGCGCGAAAAACTGAAGGAGCTGATGAGCCAGATGAAGTTTGCTTCATGGAACGAAGCGGAAATCAACCGTCTCAACGGCGAAATCAAAGGGTTTGACGACGCGATGCAAAACGAACTGCTGCATGTGTTGGCGGTCAAACGCGGCGCGGCCGATGATCGTCTCTGGTTTGAGCGTGAAATGGCGCGATTGCGTGTCAAATTTTTGGAAGACAAAAAAGCCCAAATCGGCCAGTTGTATACGGCAGTGCAGCAATCGCGTTTGGCTTCCGTTGCGCAAATTCCCTCCAAAGAGGTGACTGAGGAGCGCTTAAAACATGACGTTGATCAGGCGCGCGAATTGTTTCAAATGTTCATGCAGCAGGCGCAAGGCTCAGAAATGCAGGCGGCGCTGCAGAATACTCAGAACGAATATCAGTATCGCATTCTCGAACCCGCGCAAATTCCGTTGGAGCCGATCAGCATGAGCAAACGCACCAAGCTCATGATCTGCGGTTTTTTCGGCGTTGTTCTGGGACTTGGGTTGGCGTTTGCGCTGGAGTTTTTCAACCGCACGTTTCTGACGGTCGACGAAGTTGCGGATTCTACCGGCTTGCCGGTCATCGGCGTCATGCCGCGCATCGCGAAAAAAGATTTTAGCTTCGATCTCGACGGCCAAGACACGATCGAAGTGCAGCGGGTTACCAATCGGCTGATGAAGAATTCGAAGCTTGATGAAATGCTAACCAACGATTTTTCCGCCGGCAAACAAAAAACACTGCTCATCACCAGCACGCTGGCGTCGGAAGGCAAAAGCACGTTCGCCGCGTATCTGGCCGCCAGCGTGTCCATGATGCAAGACGCCCCGGTGTTGTTGATCGATGCCGATCTGCGCAGACCGACACAACACAAACTCTTCAAGGTCGACAATCAGAACGGTTTGGCGAATTTGCTCACGTTGCCTTCGGCGACGAAAACGGCGCTGCGCGGCATGCTAATCCAAACGAATTACAGCAAATTATCGTTGCTACCCTGCGGCCATTCCGAGCGCAAGCCGGTCGATCTGTTTTCTGCGAAACAGTTTTTGCAATTGCTCAAGCTGCTCAAAAAGGATTTTCCGTTTATCATTATTGATGCGCCACCGGTGGTGCCGGTGAACGATGCGTTGGTGATTGGCCGGCACGTCGACTCGATTATGTATCTCGTCAAAGCCGGTGAAACGCCGCGGGACGTGGTCAAACGCGGGCTGGAACTGGTCAAGACTTCCACCGAGCATCAGCCCGGCATGATCGTAAACAATTTGAAAGAAGTTCTGCCGTATTACTACAAGCCGAAATATTATAAGTACGAATACGCCAACGCGTAAGCCGCAAAAGTGCAATTATCCGCGGTCGCGGCAATGGGTTGGCCTCGGTGAATTAACGGCACTGCAACAATCGGGCAATGGATTGAAAAACGCTGCCACGAAATGAAATCTTGATGAATAAAGTTACTCTCAAATCTTTTTTGCGTACCATGGCGGCATGGTTGTATTGTGGCTCAGGTTTGTTCGCGCTGCATTTGTGGTGGCTGCGCCGGGTCGGCCGCAATGTGCTGGTCTTGATGTTTCATCGCGTGCTGCCGGCCGGCTCGCCGGTGCTACAAAAGCATCTCTCGCTCCGCAGCATCATTATCACTGCCGAAAATTTCGCCCGGCTGCTGGATTTTCTGCAAAAGCATTTTCGTTTTGCCGCGATGCCGGAAGTCATGCAACACGGCCGGCAGGCGCAGAAAAATTATTGCGTGGTGACATTCGACGACGGGTACCATGATTTTTTGAAATATGCCTGGCCGATCTTGCGGCAAAATCACTTGCCCGTGACAATGTTTTTGCCGACAGCTTTGATCGGTACTTCGCACTTGTTCTGGTGGGATCAACTTTATCACGCCTGCATGAAAATGGAGAATGCCGTCATGGCCGCAGGTTGTGGCGAACCCGCGAAGCTGGCGCAGGGACTGGCGGCGGAAATGTTCGGTGAAATCGCGACACTGTTGCAGCGCATCGCTGACACGCCGGTTGCTAAGCGCGCCCCGTTAATTTATCGATTGGTGGCTTTTATTCAAGATTGGCCGGAGATGCGGGTTCGCGCGCTGCTGCAAAAACTCGGCGCGCCGGTAGAAAGCGCGCGCCTGCTTGAAAAAGAAAACGCGTTGATGAACTGGGATGAAATTAAATCGCTGCGCCAGGCCGGTGTTGATTTTGGCTCGCATACGCGCCAGCATCTCAATCTCGCTGCCATCACCGCCGCCCAAATGCAGGAAGAAGTGGCCTTTTCGCGCCAGGAGTTGGAAACGAAATTGCAGGAAACGGTGGCTTCCATTTCGTTTCCCGGCGGGCACCATACGGAAGAGGTGCTTGGCGCCGTCGCGGCCGCCGGCTACTCGCACGCCTACAGCACGCGTAAAGGCCTGAACCGTCCTGGCGATGAAATTTATCGTCTGCGGCGGGTTAATGTCTGGGACGGAATGCTTTTGGATTTCCGTGGCCGTTTTTCTGCGGCCGTGTTCGCGTTTAATATGATGCGATCAAATGCGTGAAGATTTTTGCGCGCCGGCTTTGAAAGGTTAAATATATTACTGTTCAATTTAAAGCCAGCCGGCGTTTTAAGTGAAGCTCCTCCTCTCTCCACTGCACGGGCCGGACGGCAGGATGCCGTCCGGCCTGAATTGCAGCGCAATAAAAACACAATAAAAAGCCATCCCGCCGATTTGACAGCGGTTTGGAGAAAGCTCGGCAAAATTATGAAGACAACGATAGCCGGTTTTGCAAAGACGACACCCCATGTAATGGGCGGTTTGACCATTCTGCGTTGCTTTGGCCTCGCCAGAATTCCTTACTTTGCTATCAGCGCCACGGGTGACCCGCGCGATGATTTTAATTTTGCCTCGCGTTATTGCCGGGGCGGCTTTGTTACCGCCGATCCGGCCCATCATCCGGAGAAAGCCCTCGCTGCCCTGCTGGCCCACGGCAAGAAACTGCCCGGCCCCGTGCCGCTATATTACAGCAACGACCAGGAACTAAAACTCGTCTCCGAACACCGTGACGTGTTGAGCAAATATTTTCAATTTTTGATGCCCGCGGCCACAACGATTACCGACACGCTTGACAAAGCAAAGTTTGTTGATTACTGCAAACACCATCATTTGCCGGCGCCGGCTTCTTATAATCAAACTGAAGTTGATAAAATGAATCGCGCCAATTTTGTCTGGCAATTTCCGTTGGTGGTCAAGCCCACAACGCACATTAATTGGTTTGAATCGAAAATCATTAAAGATTTCGGCGGGTTGGAATACAAAGCGATTATTGTGCATAATTCCGGCGAGTTTGCGCGAGTGGTGGCGGCGATGCAAGAAGAAAAGATTCCCTTTTTGGTGCAACGCTTTATTGCCGGTGGCGACGATCTTATTTATTCTTTTCACACTTTTTTGGATGAGAATTCCGAGCCGCTCGGTTCTTTCGTCGGAAAAAAGATTCGCACCTATCCGGCGGTAAGCGGAGAAAGCACCTACCTGCGGCTGGTTAAAAATGACGAACTGCGTGACCTGGCCATCGGCTTGTTGAAGAGAATTAAATTTGTCGGTCCGGTGAAATTGGATTTTAAACAAGATGCCATCGACAAAAAATACTACCTGTTGGAAATCAACGCGCGATATAACTTGTGGCATTATCTCGGTGCCAGCGCCGGCGTCAATCTGCCGGTCAATGCTTATCGCTATTATACCAAGAACGCCATGCCGGCGATTGTGCGGGATTATCGCACCGATATTCGCTGGCTGCATTTTCGCCAGGATGTTGCGGCCTTCTTTGAGTATCGCCGGCGCGGTGAGTTATCCCTAGGCGGTTGGATCAGTTCGTTGTTATGCAAAAAAGTGTATGACAAATTTGCCTGGCATGATCCTCTGCCGGCATTTATCGCGGCTGGCGGGTTTATTAAAAATCGGGTTGTGCGGCTGGCCCGGTAGGGTGATCAAATGGTGAAATGCTGGAATTGTATTTTTTGAATGAACCAATCGATTAATCGGCGGCGATATGAAATACGCTTTAATCTCTGATATTCACGCCAACGCCGGCGCGCTGCAAATGGTAATAAATTTGTGCCGCGATTTGCAGATTGATCGAATGATCAATCTCGGTGACACTGTAGGCTACGGCTCACGCCCGAATGAGTGCTGTGAACTGTTGTCACAACACGACATTACTTCCATTGTTGGCAATCATGATTTGGCGGCTTGTGGCGTATTCGAGCCGGTGTATTTCAAGCCGGAAGCGCGGCATCGCATGTTGTGGACGCGCGCCGTGCTCGCCACGACCAGCCGGGCTTATTTAGCCGCCTTGCCGGAAACGCAAGTGATCGACGGCGAATTTGTAATCGTTCACGGCTCGTTGAAATCGTATTCGCAATATTTGTTGACGGAAAAAGCGATCGCCCAATCATTCGAGCTGCTCAAAAAAAATTACCCTGAATTAAAAGTTTGCTTTTTCGGCCATACACACCAAGTCGCTGCCCATGAATTGAATGCCGCAGGATTGCACCGTCTCAAATCTTTGCAATTCAAATTAAATGCGGAATCTTTGTACTTGATCAATCCCGGCAGCATCGGTTATCCGCGCTACGCCGATTCACCTTTAAGCTTTGCGCTTTATGATAGCGATAATAAAACCGTTCGCTTCATTCGTCTGAAAGAACACGGCGCACAACTGCAAAGCGATATGCAACCGGACATCGCTCTCGATGCGGCGCTTATGCGCCAGTATCTGCTGTTTGCGGCTAAAGCCGGTACGCGATTTATTCGTAATCGCCTTTTTAATCGCGCCCAATTTCGAACTTTGAACCGTTAACCTGACGCTATCCTTTTACGATAATGGTATGATAGAAGAAATTCAGGAAATACAAAAAAATGCCGGCGAGCGGCCACGGCGTGCGGAATCTCAGCCGCGCAAAACTTCGGAGGCCTTCACGGTTACGCTTTGTGATAACGCCGAAGCTTTTCGCGATTTGCAAGACGAATGGAATCATCTGCTCGACCGCGCCGTGCGCAAAAGCGCTTTTCTGCGACATGAATTCATGTTCGCCTGGTGGGAAATTCATGGCCGCCGGCAACGTGGGGCCACGCCGTTTATTTTGCTCGCGCACGATCGCGAGCGCCGACTCGTTGGTTTGCTGCCGCTCTATCGCGGCAAATCCCGCGAGCCCCTGATCGGCGTGCGCGAACTGCGTTTCCTCGGCTCCGTGCAGGAAGCGCCGGAATATCTCGACCTCATCGTGGCCGATAACGCGTCAACGCCGCAAATCGTCAAGGCCGTGTTGAACGGCCTGAAAAACCTCAGAGCGAAATATGATTTGCTGCGCCTCACCGACATGGCGGAAGATGCCTTGCTGTTGGCCTACCTGCCGAATTGGGCAATGGAGTGCGGCAGCGAGTTCCGGCAAATGCCGTGGATGGTTTGTCCGCATATTAAAATTTCCGGCGATTTTGAAAGCTATCTGCAAACGGTGTCGTCGAATCATCGCGCCAATTTTCGGCGGCGGCAACGCAAGCTGAGCGAGACCTGCAAGGTGACGATGGAAATCGCCACCTCGCCTGCGCAGGTCGAAAAAGATTTTGACACGCTGTTCGCGTTGCACCAGAAACGCTGGACGCAGCGCGAGGGCACAAGCGCGTTTAACAACGAAACGAGCCGCGGGTTTCATCGCCGGGTCGCCAAAGCCATGGCAGAAAACGATGTCGTGCGGATTTTCTCGCTCAAATGCGACGATCAAACCGTTGCGGCGCTTTATTGTTTTTTGTACGACCATCGCCTCCTGTACTATCAGGCCGGTTTCGATAGCGACTACGAAAGTCAGAGCGTCGGGCTGGTGTTGATGGGAATGATTTTGCAGTATTGCCATGAACAAGGCTACAGCGAATTTGACTTTCTGCGTGGCGAGGAAGAATACAAATTCCGGTGGACGAAAACAACGCGCGCCACCATCGCCGGTGAAATCGCCATGAACGCGCACGCCAGAATTTATCTAAACGGGTTGCAGGCGTTGCGCCGCTTGAAAACACGCGGCCGCGCTATCCTGAATAATCTGCGCCGCGCGATCGTGAAAAAATAATCATAGCTCCTCGATGAACCTATAACTGTAAAACTAATGGCTTTGAGAACGGCCCATAAGGGCCGAGCCGACGTGAAATGAAAAGACGAGACGACCCATGAACAACCGCACAAAAATTCTTTACATCATTGATAGCCTCAATGCCTGGGCGGGCACGGAGAAACATCTGTACAAACTGATCTCCGGCATGGACAAAGATCGCTACGATTGCCATGTCTGCGCCTTTGCGGTCACAGAGGACATGAGAAGTCGCTTCAACACCATTGGTGTCGAAATACTCCACCTGCCGATCAAAAGTGTTTACGGCCTCATGACGCTGAAACAGGCATTTCGGTTGACAAGTTATATGCGCGAGCAAGAAATTGATGTCGTACAAACGTTTCACTTCGCAGCGGATTTTCTGGGAACGCTGGTCGCAAAATTAGCCGGTGTGCCGGTGGTGATTTCGAGCAAGCGTGACATGGGATTTTTGAACAACAATATGCAAGCGCGGGCGCTACGCTTGCTGGCGCCGCTGGTCAATCGCACCATTTGCGTTTCCAATGCCGTTAAAAAGGGTCTGGCGGCGCGCCAAGTCGTCGATCCCAAGAAGGCGGTGGTCTTTTACAATGGCGTCGATCTGGACGAGTTCAAGATTGATCATCGCAATGTCGCGGCGCGCAAACAGCAGCTCGGTTTACGCCCAGAATTACCGGTGATCGCCATCGTCGCCAATCCGCGTCCGATTAAAGATCTTGAAACTTTTATCCGCGCCGGACGCGAAGTTTTGGACCGAAAGCACGAGGCGCAGTTCATCATTGTTGGCGCGGAATGTTTTCATCTCGCCCGGGGCAGCTATCAAACGCAACTGGACGCACTCGTGGCAAAGCTTGACCTGCAAGAACGCGTCATCTTCCTCGGCAATCGCCCGGATGTGAATCGGATTTTGCCGCTGGCCGATATTTGTATGTTAACCTCGCTCAGCGAAGGTTTTTCCAACACAATCGTGGAATACATGACCGCCGGCCGGCCGGTGATTGCGACGGATGTCGGCGGCAACAGCGAAGCCATCGTTGAAAATGAAACCGGTTTTCTGGTGCCGGTGCAAGCCCCGGAGCGTCTCGCGGAACTAACGGTCAAATTACTGAACGACAAAGCGCTCGCGGCACGCCTGGGCAAAGCCGGGCGCAAGCGCATCGAAAAGCATTTCACGCTCGGGCACATGGTGGAAAATCATCAAGCGTTGTACAACGCGTTATTATCCGGATCCGGTAGAGGCCGGAATCCGGCATCCGCTTCCAGCCGGAATCGCAATTTTCGTGATGCCGTCAAAACGTCTAATTAACGCAATTACACCGCAGTGTTTTAATTAAAAATTTTCGGGTAATTTGAGAAGCGGTCGAATGGTAGAAATGAAACAATCGAGCCATGCCTTTGCGCTGCCGGTTTTGGGTTGTGGCACGTGGATGATGGGTGGCGATATTAAAAAAAATCCGGCGAATGACGACGAAGCCGAGGTACACGCGATCCGTCGCGCCATTGCCAAAGGCGTGACGCACATCGATACCGCGGAGTTGTATGCCGAAGGCCATGCCGAGAAAATCGTGGGGAAAGCGATGAAGAGCGCCGAGCGCTCACAGCTTTTTATTGCTTCAAAGGTGTGGTCGGACAATTTAAAATATGACGAGTTGATTAAATCCGCCATCAACAGTTTGAAACGGCTGGATACGGAGTATCTCGATCTTTATTATATTCACGGACCGAGCCGCAGTATTCCCCTCAAAGAAACCGTCGAGGCGATGGATGCATTAATGCGTTACGGCTTGATCAAAAATATTGGCGTGAGCAATTTCAGCGTTGCGCTGATGGAAGAGGCGCAATCGTACACCAAAAATAAAATCGTGGCGAATCAGGTGCATTATAATCTGGTTTTTCGCCGGCCGGAAGCTGACGGCGTGTTGGAGTATTGCCAAAAAAACGGTATCATGCTCGTTGCGTGGCGGCCGCTGCAGGAAGTCGTCACGATGGCGCAAGGCGTGCCTTTGCTTGAACAGCTAGGCTGGAAGTACGAAAAGAGCCTCGCGCAGATCGCCCTCAACTGGCTGGTGTCGCAACCACAGGTTGTCACGATTTCCACGATGCGAACGGCCCGGCACCTGCAAGATAATCTCAATGCCGTGAACTGGAAAATGGACGGTGAAGATATTGAGCGGCTTCGCCAGGAGCTTCCCGCCAAGCTGCGTGAAGTTGAAATGAACTCTTCTTTTGTGTTTGACAAAGTCAATATGATGATGGAAAGGCCGCTGCTATAAATTTTGCCGCGCGCTAAAAATTATGAATAAATCGACCCCTAATCCCAATCCGCTGATGAAACTGATCAAGCAATCCTCGCATTACTTGACGGGAAATTTTGTCGCGTTGATTTCCGGTTTCATTTCGATGCCGATCCTGACCCGGATGCTGTCCACTGCGGAATACGGCGCGCTGAGCCTCGTCTATGCGACGATTTGGATTGCGCTGGCGTTGGCGAAGGGCGGTTTGCAGGAAGCCGCCGTGAGATTTTATGACGAGTATAAAAACGGCGCGAAGAAAGACATGTCGGTTTATTATTCGACGTTTTTTTTCGGCAGCCTCGGCCTGGCCGTGCTCACCGGTTTGGCGTTGTGGGGCTTGGGCGTCATTTTCGGCGATCTTTTGCCCAGCCCGGACTCACAGAACACTGTGCCGTTAATCGCGGGCATGGTGGTGAGCGGCGCATTGTTTTTACGGCTCAATAATTTTCTGCGCGCCGAGCAGAATACGAAGCGTTATAATCTTTTTGTGGTGCTGCAGCGCTACGCCGTTCTTGCATTCGGCCTGGTTTTTATGTATAAGCTGACGCGCCCGCTCAAAGGTTTTTTGCTTGGCAGCTTAGTGGGCGAATTGTTGATCGTACTGACATTGTTTTTTCTGC
Organism: uncultured Cytophagia bacterium; assembly: GCA_964447935.1. Classification (GTDB taxonomy): domain Bacteria; phylum Zhuqueibacterota; class Zhuqueibacteria; order Zhuqueibacterales; family Zhuqueibacteraceae; genus Zhuqueibacter. The sequence goes on from CAYUVM010000073.1 coordinate 11,726, forward strand.
TCCTCCGACAAGGCAAAATTAAAATCAGCAGCGTGTCCGTCCCGTTTCTGAAAGACTGCTTGTACTTCGGTTTCCCACTGGTCGGTTTTGAGTTGGCAAACTTTCTCGTGAAAATTGCCGATCGCTATCTGGTGCAGATTTTCCTCGGCGCGGAGAGCGTCGGAATTTATGCGCTCGCATACAATCTGTGCTCGTACATCAACGACGCGCTTTTCTTTGCGGTGTGGTAT
>CAYUVM010000074.1:0-11870 GCA_964447935.1 uncultured Cytophagia bacterium
TCCGGCGCCGAGATCGTAGCCGGAAAGATTGTGGCACATATCAATATACAACTCGGCGTCGTTTTTCAAAAATTTGCAGATATCAAACACGGCTTCGGGTGCAACTTTGGCAACGGGATTGATCGCGTCTTTCGCAAACTCTAAAATCTTGTCGCCAAACTGGGCTTTGAGTTTTTCGGCAATGAGGTCTGGGGTCATAGCGGTTTCTCTTTTTTAGTTCGCGGGGTGTCTTCAGGCGCAAAACGTTTGCTCCTAAAGAAGCTACGGCGAACTATGCAACTTTCTCCTCGAATTTTCGGCGCAATAAACTCTCGCGGCGCATTTTTTCTTGCAGCTTCAATAACCCATCCAGCAAAGCTTCGGGGCGCGGCGGGCAGCCGGGCACATAAACATCGACGGGCACGATTTGATCGACGCCTTTCAATACGTGATAGCCGTGCTTCCAATAGGGGCCGCCGCAGGTGGCGCAACTGCCCATCGACAGCACGTATTTCGGCTCCGGCATTTGCTCATACAAACGCTTGACACGCTCGGCCATTTTGATTGTCACCGTGCCGGCGACAATCATCAAGTCGGTTTGGCGGGGGCTCGGACGAAATACGCCCGACCCGAAACGGTCGATGTCATATTTGGAAGCGCCGACGGCCATCATTTCGATGGCGCAGCAAGCGAGGCCGAAGGTCATGGGCCAGATGGAATTGAGACGGGCGAGATTGAGAAGCTTGTCAACACTCGTGACAATGACGTTATCGCCATAACGCCCTTCGTCTAAGAAGCGGGTTTCTTTGGATAGAAGCGGTTGCATCGCTCTGCCCATTTCCTCCTCCTTACGTTATATGTTAAGCAGGCTTTTGTCGTGACAGTAAAGCAACAATATAAAACATTTTCCAACGAATAGCAAGTGCTCGCAAGCAAAATCTATTTCTCCGCATCATGTGGTGCCCTCTGGAGATTACTCAATCACCTCGCCCATTTTGTATGTACCCAAAACTCGCCAGAATGTGGCAATCTCACCGAGATGCGCAAGCGCTTTTGCGCAATGACCCAAACTTGGCGTTCCCGCGAAATCGAGATAAAAAACATACTCCCACGGACTCCCGTGCAACGGCCGCGATTCGATTTTGAGCAAATTGATTTCACGCAGCGCGAAAATTGCCAAAGCTTTGAACAACGATCCGGGGGTGTGAGATACTGAAAAAACAATGGAGGTTTTGCCGCCAACTGCCGGCATGCTCGGCCGCTTTTCGAGAATGAGAAAACGCGTGTAATTTTTTTGATTGCTCTCTATGCCGCGATGCAAAATATTGAGCCCATATTGCTCTGCCGCCCATTCGCTGGCAATCGCGGCGGCATCGTGCCATTGCTTCTCCAGCAGCAGTTTGGCGCTGCCCGCCGTATCATAAGCCGGTACGACTTCGAGGGCAGGCCATTTCTCCAAAAACTCACGGCATTGCTCCAAAGCTTGCGGATGAGAATAGACGCGCCGCACTTGCTCCCACTTCGTCGCGGGCAACGCCATCAGTTGATGGCTGATGCGCAAAAAGATTTCGCCGGTAATGTGCAACTCGTGCTTCAGCAGCAAATCATAATTTTGATGCACGCTGCCGGCGAGTGAATTTTCAATTGGAACCACCGCCGCCCTCACCTTGGCATCGTGGACGGCAGCGAAGGTTTCGCCAAACGTGCGGCAAGGAAGCGCTGTGATCGGTTGCGCGCGAAAAAATTCTTTCACCGCGCGTTCGCTGTAAGCGCCAGCTTCACCTTGAAAGGCAATGCGTTGCAAAATGTTTTCCTCGAATGCCAAAACTATTGCCGCGCCAATCGCACTAACGCGGCGCGGGCTTCTTCCATCGTGCTAATCGGCGACTCGAAATCAATACGCAATTTCCGGCCATCGGCCAACAGATCGAAACCTTCGCTATCGATTCCGGTCATGCTCACTTCGGTAGTAGCAGTATTTTTTAAAACTTTACAATAATGCAATAATGCTTGCCGATGATCTTGATTCATGTGTTCAATTATTTTGGGTTCAGTCTCGCGAAAAGGATTCGGCGCCAGCAGAGTTTCGGGTTCAATCCAAAAAATCTGGCCGAAGCCGCCGATGAAGCGTGCTCGACGCAACCGAATGGTATAGAAGGCGAAATCGTGCGTCGCAAAATATGATTCGGCGGAAGGGAAATAACGCAAATAACGCTGCCGGATGGTCGCCTCTGCGGGGTCAAGCCGCACGGCGTCGCCTATCCATGTGAGCCGTCCACTGGCTTGTGGGTCAGCAGCATTTTGCTCAAAGACAATCAACGACACTTTGGAATTCTGTTTGATATTGCGGGTGTGTTGCGCGATGTCGCTAATGAGCATGATCGGCTCGCCGTCATAATTGAGGATGTAGGGGGTTATGGAGCCAAAGGGATATCCGGCAATATCTGCCGAATGCGTGGAAAGCACCCCCACGCTCTGCCGGTTAAGCAGTTGCCTGGCGATTCGTGCTTGCTCTAAAGCCATAGATATTTTCTATTTGGTGATGACTCATTGCTTTATTCAGAAAAAGAAATCCGTGCCGCTGCCGGATTGCCACCGATTGGGATTGCAATGCGCTTGCGGATGAACTTCGCGGCTTTACGGTTATGCCGACGGGCGGTGTCAATAAAAGTATCGGCGAAAAGCCAGGGTGTGGGATTAGCGCCCAGCGTGAGTAAATAGGCATCATCAACTCCAATCCAACTCCCTCCAAGCCGTTGCGAGGCAGTTTTTGTTCTAATGAGAGCAGCACGTCAAACCGAAAAGAAGGAAAGCGTTGACAAATATTTTGTGCATGCCGCAGCACTTTTTCGTTAATGCGCGCCAACTTCAGCTTCGGTTGCGGCGCGTAGAGGCATTGGCTTCGCGGCTACCTCCAAATCTTTCCGCATGGTGTAATATTCCGGATGCGGCACGTGACTCAACAGACGCTCTTTGTTCAAAATTAAATTCTGCCGCGAGTACGACGCCATTTCGATGATGCCGGTGTCCATGCGAATCGCATCCTCCGGGCACGCTTCGACGCAATAGCCGCAGAACACGCACATGCCGAGGTCGATGTCGAATTTCACCGGGACTTTCTCAATCTCTTTTTCGGGACGCTGGCCGGCGACGATATAAATGCATTTCGCCGGGCAAACGGTTTCGCACATCATGCACGCGACGCAGCGTGGCGTGCCGTCTTCGCGCTTCGTCAAGCGGTGCATCGTGCGCAAGCGCGGGTGAAACAAGCGCCGCACATCGGGATACTGAAACGTGACCGCGCCCTTCCACTCTCTTTTCACACCGAGGCTGGCCAGGGTGAAGTGCCACAAATTGCGGAAAAAATGGTGCGTCGTGATTTTCAATCCGTCCCAAATGCGCGGGAGATAGGTGTTCTCCCAAAAAGTGAGCGGTTTGTATTTGTCGTGAACGTTCATGGTTTCAGTTAAAGGTGTTACGTGTGCAATTACAAAAATTATAGTTTCAATTTATATGCGGCTTTGTTGTAAATTGGTTCAAGCTTTAGAGCGAACCGATCACAAACCAAACCAGGAAATGGGCAATGCCTGCCGGCAACAAAGAATTGGTTTTGTCGCGCAACACGCCGTAAATCAATCCGAGCAGCAGTTTGCCGCTCAAACCCATGAGACCAAAGTTCAAGTGATAGAATGCAAATATGACCGCTGTCGCTAAGATTCCGCTGCTGGTTCCAAGTCTATTAATAAGTGCTGGCTGCAAATAACCGCGAAACAGTGACTCCTCTATTAACGCCGCGTTGACGCCGATGATGAAAAACAGACACCGCTGCTTCCAAGTGTACTGCGCTAAGGTCGCTAATAAATCAGGTAATGCAGCGCCGCCGATCACAGAAATACCGAGCACAACGGCCAGCGCCACAATAAATCCCAGCAGGCCTTGCATGGCCGTAGGCCCAACCGCTGCGGCTCTCCATCCCAAATCTTGGAAACGCAATCGGCCCACGCGCAATAGGCCAAACCACAATACTACAACGAATGAAAGCGATCCCAGAATGAGGGCCACGACCAACGATGAAGCTGAACCATCCCAAACAACTTCCTCCGGTGCAAAGATATAACTGGCAATGATTCTGAAACCAAACACAAAAGTTAGAATGGCCAATAGCAAGACAAGAATTATTGCATGCGCCATTCGGGCTCTGCTGCCTTCAGGCCAGCGAGGTGTCATGTTGTTTGTTTTTCCTCGGTGCGCGATGAGTCATTAGAAAAACACAATCACCGCCGCTGTGATGATAATGTTCGCCAGCGCCACGGGCAGCAAGATTTTCCAACCAAGCGCCATCACTTGATCGTAGCGAAAGCGCGGCAGCGTCCAGCGGATAATCATCATAAACCACAACAGAAACGCGGTTTTAAACGAGAAACTGAGAAACTGCAAAACTGTGATCGTTATATTTGACAGCGACCATAAGCCGCCCCACGGAAAGTGAAAACCATCCGGCATCAGATACGGCACTTGCCAGCCGCCGAGGAACAGCGTCACCGTGATGCAGGCAATGAGCACGGTCTCGATTAAATCCGTGAGAAAAAACATGCCGAAGCGCATGCTGCTGTATTCGAGATGGTAGCCGATGATCTCGCTCTCCCCTTCCGGCGTGTCGAAGGGAATGCGTTTGGTTTCGGCGATGCCGGTGGTGAGAAAAAGCAGAAAACCGATGGGCTGATAAAGGATGCCCCATTGCGGCAGCCAGCCGCCGATGAGCGCACCCTGCGCGCGCACGAGTTCCTGTAAATCGACGGTGTTGTAAACCATCAGCACGCCAATAATCGACACGCCGATGGCGACTTCATACGAAATCATTTGCGCCGAGGCCCGCAAGCCGCCGATGAGCGCATAGTTGTTGTTCGAGGCCCACGCGCCGATCACCACGCCGTACACTGCCATTGACATCGCGGCGAACACGTACAAGACCCCGACGTTGAGATTGGCGATTTGCATTCCGATTTCGCGTCCGCCGATCACCAGCTTGTCTGCAAATGGAATCGCGGCGAAGGCTACGAGCGCGAAGAACATCGTAATGCCGGGCGCAATGGAAAAGAGAAAACGCTCGGCGCCACGCGGGGTGAAATCCTCTTTGAAAAACATTTTCAGCGAATCTGCCGCGATGTGAAACAGGCCCCACGCGCGCAGCCCCAAAATGGCCGCGCGATTGGCGCCGACGCGATCTTGCATCACCGCGCTCTGCTTGCGCTCCACCCACGTCAGCAGCGCCGCAGTGTTGAAAACGAATATGAAGATAAAGAAGAAAATCTTTGCGACTGCGATTCCGATTTCAGCCATATGCTCGTTTGTAGTAGCCCCTTCAGGGGCCGGATGTTTGATTATTAGTGAAAGTGCGTGCCTAAAGGCACCACTACGAACTCATACTAAACGGCTAACTCTTCAACATCACGCCATTATTACCAACAACCTCGTAATTCAATCCCACAAACGCGGGCATGCTTTGCCCAATCGCCGCGAACACATCACCCGCTTCCAGATACGGCACCGACACGCCAAGTTCTTTGCCGAGTCGTTTTATAATTTGCCACTCCGGCCGCGCATCGCCCAAAGGCGCAACGGCTTGGTGAATCCGCTGCACGCGACCGGCGAAATTTGTGAAGGTACCGTCTTTCTCTGGCCACGAAGCTGCGGGCAAAAGAATATGCGCCAATTCACTCGTGGTGTTGCGATTCGGGCCGATGAAAATAATTGTCGGCACGTTGCCGAGCGCGGTAGCGAGATGCTGCGGATCGAAACCGGCCGCAAGATCGTGATGAAAAATAATCAGCACCGCTAGTTGGCTATCGAATGCCGAACGATAAATCCCGCGCGAGGCCTCCATGTCGAGATTGTACTCCAATGCTGCCGCGCCACGCGTGTTGGGATTTTTGTCCTCTTTAATCAGATAATCATCGCTGAACGGTTTCTCTTTCGGCGCAACCGTGGTTGCTATTTGCGAGATGCCGAGCTTCCGCGTGAATTGCCGCAGCACAAACAGGTCTTCATTCGTCATCTGCGACGAAGCCCAAATACCGACTTGCGCACTCTTTTTAGGCGGCAAGGCTTTTTTGATTTTATCGGCTGCGGCTTCAATGGCAACCTCCCACGACGTATCAATCCAGCCGCCCTTCGCGTCTTTGAGCCTCGGCGCGGTGAGGCGAGAGGGATCATCAACCGGTTGATAAGAATAACGCCCGAAGTCGCACATCCACCATTTATTGACATCGGGATTGTAACGCGGCTTCAAACGGACGACGCGGCGGCCCTCGGCGTGATGGTCGCGCACGGTGTTGGCATGCACCGAAATATTGCAACCGGTGCTGCAGCCGGGGCAAACCGACTCACTTTCTTTTAAATACCACACGCGCGCTTCAAAGCGAAAATCTTTCTCCGTCAAGGCGCCGACCGGGCAAATATCGACGGTGTTGACGGAGTAGTTGTTGTCGAGCCGGCGATCGGGATACGGCAGCAACTCCGCGTGATCGCCGCGATTGAAAATTCCCAGTTCGTAGCTCTTGCTCACTTCATTGCAGAAACGCACGCAGCGGGTACAAAGAATGCAGCGTTCCGAATCAAGCATCACGTGCGGACCAATATCGAGCGCCTTGTGCTTTTTATTTTTATCTTCGACCATTTTGCTGTCGTGCTGGCCGACCTTCATGTAATAATCTTGCAGGAAGCACTCGCCCGCTTGGTCGCACACCGGGCAATCGAGCGGATGATTGACCAGCAGAAGTTCGAGCACATCCTTGCGGCCGCGCATAGCCTTCGGCGTTTGCGTGTGCACAACCATGCCGTCCGTCACCGGCGTGTAGCAGGCGACTTGCAGTTTGGGCATTTTCTCGATTTCCACCAAGCAAATGCGGCACTGGCCGACAATGCTCAAACCCGGATGATAACAATAACGCGGCAGATTAATGCCAAGCCGTTCCGCCGCCTGAATTACCGTCGCGCCTTTTTCAACTTCGATTTGCTTTCCGTCTATGGTGATGATGGGCATAACGTTTCTAAGAAGATTTTGGTTCAAATTAAGCCGCGACGCTAGCGGAGTGTCTTTTAGGTTTTCTCTTCGTCACTTTGGGTTTAGCACGAAGCGGAGATAAGGTTTTTTTCAAAAGTTTCGGTTCATCATACGGCAACTGAAAATGTCCGGCCACAATACCAGGCACGGTAATATCTTCATCCAAAGCTTCCCAACGCAAGGCATAACCGTCCAAACGCAACGTGACATGTTGCAATTGTTCAACGGTTGCATTTTTCAGAAGTCGAAAACGATTGGCGGGAAAGCCGATAATGCGTCCATCGGTCAATTCAAGGAAAATGGTTCTCTCTTCTGCCCACGCGCGAATAGCGGTTGGTTCAACGTTAATTTCTTTTTCAATGATTGTGGTGCTCATGATACTTTGCTCTCAATGAATCGCGATGCCGAAAAACCAATTTCTCGATCTCACGCACAACATGCGGCGCCACTCTTTTGTTTCTGGCAAGCCGAACCGGTTCCAACCAAAATTTGCATTCGCCATCCGGCGTCGCCACATGAACATGCGCCGGCTCATTGCGTTCGTCGGAATAAAAATGAAAACGAAATGAACCAATTTTTAAAACCGTTGGCATTGCAAATCAAACTTTCGTCTGCTCTCTCTGAGGCGTATTGTAAATTAGGTGGCCAACATTGTTTTAATTTAAATTATTGATTGCGGTTTTCTGAACTAAATAAAATCATTTTTAAAGCGTCTGGCGTTGTCTTTTCTTTACCATTGCTTTCTCCTCTCATCGCATTGCATAGTGCCAAGAATTTTTCCTCGGATTGTGGTGAATCTATAGTTGCACCCATTTCCTCGAAGCTTGCTAAAGCCGCTATCACAGCAGACGAGCCATAAATAGATATACGAGTTTTGGCATCTGCTGCTTTTGCAAAAATTTCCTTTCTAACCTTTGGGTTATCTCGCCCGACATGTGCGCTTTCAGCAACGCATCTTAGATAATCAATATACGCCTGAGTTTTGAGCGTAGCTAAATACTTTCTGCTTTCTGCCGACTTAGAGAAAAAATATTGGAGACTTGCGCCAAGTACTACACCCAAAACGGGCAGTAGTGCAATAATCAAGTTTGAAAAATGATCCAAAGTCAATCTTATGAGTTAAAATTTGAGCATTACTATTATTTCGCAACAATAATACCTCGCGGAATCACGCCTTCACCGCCGGCATCCAGCTTGTAAATTCTCCTTGATGGCATTGGCCGGTCTTCGCGTGCGACTCGAACTCCTCGCGGAATTTTTTGAAATAGCCGAGCACGGGCATGGCCGCGGCGTCACCGAGCGGGCAGATGGTATTGCCCATGATGCCGTTGGCGATGTCGGGCATGTTGCTCACGTCTTCGAGTCTTCCGCCGCCTTTCACCATGCGGCTGAGAACTTTCTCCATCCAGCCGGTGCCTTCGCGGCAGGGCGTGCATTGGCCGCAGCTTTCGTGGTGATAAAAGCGCGTGGTCACGTTCAACATGTCGAGCAAGCAGGTATCTTCATCCATCGCAATGATGCCCGCCGAACCGAGCATGGAGCCGATGGCTGCGAGCGAGTCGAAATCCATTTTCACATCGATCTCTTCCGGACGCAGCGGCGGTGATGAGGAGCCGCCGGGAACGACGAGCTTCAATTTTTTGCCGCCGCGAATGCCGCCGGCGTAATCATAGAGCATCGTGCGCAATGTTGTGCCGACGGGCAACTCATAAACGCCGGGGCGATTCACATGGCCGCTGATGCTGTAAAAACGATAGCCGCCATTGCGCTCGCTACCAAGCTTTGAAAACCATTCCGCGCCTTTGTTCATAATAAGAGGTACATACGCGATGGTTTCGACATTGTTAACGATGGTTGGACAGCGGAATAAACCTTCGATGGCCGGGAACGGCGGCTTCATGCGCGGCCAGCCTTTTTTGCCTTCAAGCGATTCGAGCAGCGCCGTCTCTTCGCCGCAGATGTAGGCGCCGGCGCCGCGATGCACATAGACATCTAAAGCGTAATCCGTACCCAAAGCGTTCTTGCCAAGAATTTTGGCGTCATACGCTTCGTCAATCGCGGCTTGCAAAATGTTTGTGGGTTCAACATATTCGCCGCGAATATAAATGTAAGCTGTGTGTGCATTGATGGCGCGCGCGGCGATGATCATGCCTTCCAGCAACGCATGGGTCGCGCCCATGACAATGTATTTGTCTTTACAAGTGCCAGGCTCGCTCTCATCGCAATTGATGACGAGATACGTTGGCTTGGGTGAATTTTTTGGAATGAAACTCCACTTCCGGCCCGCCGGAAATCCTGCGCCGCCGAGGCCGCGCAAATTGGATTTGATGGTCTCGTCAATAATTTGCTCGGGCGTCATCGCCAGCGCCTTTTTCGCAGCTTCATAGCCGCCGAGTTTCAAGTAATTCTTGAGCTGGTTGCACTCTTGATTAATGAATGGCGTTAAGACGCCGCCTTTGTCGTCGGTGAATAGGGTTGGAAATAGCATAATAAAAAATGGTTAAACTATATTTTCACAAGGTAGATGCATCGCAGCCAAACACCGTTGTTAGGCCGCAATCTGCAGCACTGACGAGCCATGAGCTCCACACAAGCAGGTTGGACTTACAACGTCCGGCCACAGAACCTTGTCCCTCCTAGCTTGCTAGCCCATTGGATCTTTGTGACGTATCAGGCCAACAACAGCCTACTCCAGTGACTCAAACTTCGCTCGTTCCGCGAAGTGCCTGCTAAGCCTTCGTCTCCTTGTTAGGCGTAGATTCGTTGCCCATCTTGGAGGCCTTGCGTTTGATGGAGTCGGTCATGACTCCCAGAAAGAAGCCGAAGATCAAGCCAAGGGCAAATTTTCCCAGCAAGAGCCCGAGAAACGCGCCAAGTGCTGTGCCAAGGATAACCCATTGGCCTGGTTTGTAGAGTTTCGGTTCAGGTTGCACAGACTGTGTCTCCGTGTGGCCTAACAGTTTTTATCTGCTTAACCTGTTAAATTCATTTATAAAAAAACTAGTAAGCGCATTAAGTAGGTGAGCTTTTTACTTTGTTACGCCAAACTTTCTAAAATTTCATCAATCCGTTCCGGCGTCAAGTTGCCGTAGTACTTTTCATTGATTTGCATCGCCGGTGCCATTTCGCACGCGGCGAGGCATTCGACGACGTTGAGCGTGTATTTGCCGTCCGGCGAAGTTTGTCCAGCCTCAACGCCGAGTTTTTCTTTCATATACTTAAGCAACTCGCGATGGCCGCAGAGCGTGCATGAAATCGTCCGGCACATTTGGACATGATACTTGCCAACGGGCTGGCGATTGTACAACGTGTAAAATGTGATAACTTCGCGCACACGAACGACCGGCACCTCGACGGTTTCGGCAATATCAGCTTCCATTTCTTCGGGCACGTACCCCTTCTCTTCCTGCACGATATGCAGAATGGGCAGCAGTGCCGCTTGCTTGTTCGGATAATGCGTCATCACTTCTTTGACGCGCTTTAGCGATTGGGGTGATAGTTTCAGACTCATTTACCGATCCAATTCTCCAGCAATCATATTCACGGTGCCGAAGGTCGCGATCACGTCGGCGATCATACCGCCTTCGAGCATTTTATGAAAACCCGACATCAACGTAAAACACGGCGGTCGTACATGCACGCGATAAGGTTGGCCTTTGCCGTCGCTGATGACATAAAATCCCAGTTCGCCGTTGGCACCTTCAACGGCATGATAGGCGTCACCGGCAGGCGGAAGAATGCCGTAGCCTTCCATGATCAGCATAAAGTGATTCATGAGGCCTTCGATACTGCCGTAGGTTTTTTCCTTTGCAGGCAAAACCGTGCCTTTGGCGTTTGGGAAAATATTATTGCGTAGCCAAGAATTGCCGCCGGAAAGCGTCGGGTCGGTCAGCGCTTGAACTTGTAAAAGCCCTTTCGTATAGCCAAACTTGCCGAGATCGGCCATTTTATCGGCGGAAATTTCCTTGCCTTCATAATCTACATTAATCGGCGCACCCGGCAACTCTTGCAATTTCTTTATACATTGCTCGATGAGATGGGCGCTCTGTTCAATTTCTTCCATGCGCACGAGATAGCGATCATAATTGTCGCCGTACTGGCCATACGGCACGTCAAAATCAAGCTGGTCGTACACCGAATAAGGCTCGGCTTTACGCACGTCGTAATCAATGCCGGTGCTGCGGAGAAATGGGCCGGTAAAACCATAATCCAGCGCGGTAGGTTTGTCGATGACGCCGACGCCTTTCATACGATCGACGAAAATCCGGTTACGCGTCACCAGCGTGTGCATTTCTTTGATGGCAATGCGCAACTCACCCAAAACCTTTTGCAAGTGCGACGGAAATTCCGGCGTGAGATCGGCCTTCACCCCGCCGATGCGTACATACGAGACGGTGAGGCGCGCTCCGGTGATCTCCTCCACTAACTCATAAAACATATCGCGCACTTTTACGAAATACAAGAACGCCGTCATGGCGCCGACTTCCATGGTGCTGGCGGCGATGCAGGTGAGATGATCCGTGATGCGCGAGATTTCCGACATCAGTACGCGAATGTATTGGCAGCGCTCGGTAATGGAAAGGCCCATCACCTTCTCCACCGCCATTGCATAACCAACGTTGTTGATCAGCGGCGAAACATAGTTCAGACGATCGGTGTATGGAAAAACCTGCGTCCACGTAACATTCTCGGCATCTTTTTCAAAGGCCCGATGCAAATAACCAATGCCGACCTCTTTAACTTTTTGGACTTTTTCACCATCTAACTCAATCAACAAGTGAATGACGCCGTGCATGGCCGGATGCGACGGCCCCATGTTGAGCAGCAT
>CAYUVM010000075.1:0-11811 GCA_964447935.1 uncultured Cytophagia bacterium
AGCCCCAATCGAACAGTTGCACGAAACGCACGCCTTTTTCCACCAGCTTGCGCGCGAGCAAAACATTGTTGGCAAAACAGGCCTTGCCTTTTTGCGTGCCGTACATCTGCTGAATGTATTCCGGTTCGTCATCAATATTCATCACCTCCGGCACCGAGATTTGCATCTTGAACGCCATCTCATATTGCGCGATGCGCGTGAGAATTTCGGGATCTTGAAACTCTTCGTATTCGAGCTTATTCACTGCGTTGATCGCATGGATCGAAGCTTGGCGCAAATCGCGATTCATGCCGTCGGGATTATCAAGAAACAACACCGGCTCTCCGACCGAACGGCATTGCACACCTTGATACACCGAGGGCAAAAAGCCGCTGCCCCACACGCTCGTGCCCGCGTCGGGATTTTTGCCGCCGGAGGTCAACACGACGAAGCCGGGCAGATTGCTGTTCTGCGAGCCTAATCCGTATGTCACCCACGCACCAAGACTCGGCCGGCCCATGCGCGGACTGCCGGAGTGCATGAACAATTGCGCCGGCGCATGATTGAACTGATCGGTGGTGACGGCTTTCAGCAACGCGATTTCATCGACCGCAGTTTGCAAATGCGGCAAATAATCCGAGAGTAGTATTCCACTTTCACCGCAGGGCCGGAATTGCGCTTGCGGCGCGAGCATCTTCGGCACGCCGCGAATGAAGGCGAATCGCTTTCCTTCCAACAACGACGGCGGACAATCTTGCCCATCGAGTTTCGCCAGCTCCGGTTTGTAATCGAACAACTCCAGTTGTGACGGCGCGCCGGCCATGTGCAGATAGATCACCGCCTTCGCCTTCGCCGGAAAATGCGGCGGTCGCGGCGCCATCGGATTGCTCAAATCAATTGGCGAATCTGCAGATGCTTCGGGTCGCGAAAATAAATTGCAGCCGCCGATGAGCGAACCCAGCGCCATCGCACCCATGCCGGTGGTGCATTGGCGCAGGAAGTGGCGGCGGGTCACAAATTGCGCGTGGGAGTGAATAGCTTCGTCAAGCAAATTCTCTTTCTGTGGCATAGAGCAACCTTTTATGATTTCGTCACAAACTCATCCAAATTCATCATCGCATTCACGACCATAATCAGCGCGGCAGTTGCCGGCTGGGCTTGTTCGGTCGCGCCTCCCAAAATTTTCACAACGCTCGCTTTCTCGATTTGATATTGCTGCACCGCCTCGTGATACAAATTTTCCAGAATACCCAATTTTTGTTCGGTGATCGCGCGGCCCAAGACGGTCGCATAGCCATGTTTGATTCTTTCGGGCACAGAAACATTTTCTTTTTCCAATTGCAAGGCCAGATGCCGCGCGGCTTCGAGATACACTGGATCGTTCAACGTAGCCAGCGCTTGCAGCGGCGTATTGGTGCGCACGCGACGGGCCGTGCAGACTTCGCGTGAGGTCGCATCGAACGCCAGCATTGCGGGGTAAGCGGCACTGCGTTTCCAGTATGTGTAAATGGCGCGGCGATATTGATCTTCGCCCGCGCTTTGTTTCCACGTCGCGCCGTTCCACGGGCTTAGCCAAATGCCATTCGGTTGATAGGGGTAGACGCTGGGGCCGTACATCTTTTTGCTGAGCAATCCGGCCACGGCCAACGCTTGATCGCGGATTTGTTCTCCACTCAACCGCACTTTGGCGCCGCGCGATAAAAATTTGTTGTACGGATCTTTCGCCAATTTTTCCGGCGTGGCGCGCGAGTCCTGTTGATACGTTGCACTCATCACGATCTCTTTTACAATTTTTTTCATACTCCAGCCGTGTTCGTGCATGAATCGCCACGCCAGCCAATCCAGCAATTCCACATGTGTCGGCGGCGCGCCCTGTGTGCCGAAATCTTCCAGCGTTTCCACGAGGCCCGCGCCGAAAAGTTGCTCCCACAAACGATTCACCATCACACGACTGGTGAGCGGATGTTGCGGCGAGGTAAGCCACTGCGCCAGTCCGAGACGATTGCGCGGCGCGCCTTCAGCCAGCGGCGGAAAATATTTCGGCACATTGGCTTGCACTTCTGCGGTTGGCACGAGCCAGTTGCCACGCTCAAACACATGCGTTTTACGAGCGAGAACGGGCGGATTATCCAGCATTATCGGCGTGGTGGAAGCGGACGCCGCCAGCAATGCCATGATTTTCTTTTCCGCCTCTGCGAAGCCAGATTGATTGCGGCCAGGAAAATCTTCACCGAAATAAAACCAGTCAAACATGATGCCGTTGTGTTCCGGCGTTGGCAAGGTCGGATTGAAATAGGTAAAATAAATATCATGCACGCCCTCAGTTGGTTGCAGCGGAATGCGCTCAAACACCCAGGTTGTTGGCGGCGGCAAGCGAAGTGTTCCGATCACTGGGCCGTCAACGCGATCAAGGCGAAGCTGCAGCAGGCCATTTTGGGCACGGCTGATAAAACGGAAAACGAGTTGGGTTTTATTGGTCAAATCCACCTGCGCCAAACGGGCCGAGGAATTTTTGCGCAGCATCAACCACTTGGTGTCGGCCAACTCGCTGTTCACAAACCGGTCGGTGGTGAGGGAGTAATGCACCGGCTGGTAAGTTTTGACCAAACGCAACACTGCCTCGGCTCTTTCCGCGGCAACATTTTTCGCAAGCCAAGTTTGCAGTTCTAAAAATTGCGCGCTATCTTTGCCGCTGAAATGCCGCAACACCGGATATTCTTCGTAAGTGTCATGATCCCGCGTGTTGTTGAAAAATGCCATGAATTTGTAGTATTCTTCGTGGCGAAACGGATCATATGGATGGCTGTGGCATTGCACGCAAGCGAACGTCGTGCCCTGCACCGCTTCCCACGTGGTGTTAACGCGATCAACAACAGCAGCCACGCGAAACTCTTCATTGTCCGTGCCGCCCTCATCGTTGGTCATGGTATTGCGATGAAATGCGGTGGCAATAAGCTGCGCCTCGGTTGGATTCGGCAGTAAATCGCCGGCGAGTTGCTCGGAGAGAAATTGATCGTACGTTTTGTCATCATTAAACGCGCGAATCACCCAATCGCGGTAGCGCCAGATCGTCCGAAAATCGTCGCGTTCGTAGCCCTTGGTATCGGCGTAGCGCGCCAGATCGAGCCACATCGAAGCCCAGCGCTCGCCGAATCGCAGTGAGGCGAGAAGTGAGTCCACTAAATTTTCATAAGCGGTTGCGGAGGTATCCTGCAAAAAGATTTTCGCCAGCGCATCCGGCGCGGGAATGCCGATTAAATCCAAACTGACTCGGCGCAGCAAGGTGGCTTTATCCGCCGTTCGTGCGGGGGTTAATTTTTCCTGTTGAAGTTTTTCATCAATAAAAAAATCAATAATGTTTTTTGCCCACGGCGGCGCGGTATTTTTCTCAAACCATTTTGTTGCAGGTTTTGGCACTTCGACTTTTTGCACCGAAAGATAAGCCCAGTGATCACCCCACGTCGCGCCTTCATCAATCCAGCGGCGCAGCGTGGCAATTTCTTCTTGGCTCAACGGTGCGGCGCCTTTTGGCATTCTCTCGTCGGGGTCGTCGTGGGTAATACGTTTGATCAACTCGCTCTCATCCGGCTCGCTGGGAACGATGGCGTGCTTCCCGCTCTTCACCGGCGCCAGCGCGTCGCTGCGAAACAGCAAACTAAAATCGGCATTCCGCCGCACCCCGCCGTGACACGCAATACATTTTTTGTTAAAAATCGGTTTAACTTCGGTGATGTAGTCGATCGTTTTTTGAGATGACGAAAAAACCAACAGCATAATCAAACCCGCCGCCGCGAGAGCGAGCCAGAGACGCTTGCTTCGGAAGAGTAATTTCATTTTGAGATGCTCATTTAATTCAAGTTAATGAACGATGAGAACATCGATAAATTAACAATTCGGGGATGAATGTCAAGCGAGTTGCATCGCGAAAAAATCAAGGCGCAAGAAAAACCCCAACCTTCATAATCACCGGACAGGCTTTCGCTTGCCGAACACTGACGCGAATTTTGTTTGCTGTCACCTGCGGAAATCGCAGAAGCCTTTTGTACCCAATCGTCGTGCCGGAAATCACTGCAATCCATTCATGACCATCCCAGTGCTCAATTGCAAAAGAATCGACGCGCTGCCCCAATGTAATGTGTTCTTGCAGCATCACACAATTGAATGTCTCCGATTTGGGCAAAACGAGAACGAGCGACGCATTCGTCACCGAATCATCTGTTGCCCAATAGGTTTCTTTTTTACCATCAATAACATTGCTTGCCGCAAAGCGGCGATCATTGCCGCGGACATTCGAGGCCATTACTTTGGCGCCGGCGGCAAAATCGCGCGCGAAGGCTTGATCAAACAATCGTTTAAATCCCCGCAAAGCTTGCACATCATTTTCGTGCCAACGTCCGCGGCGATCCGGCGGTACGTTCAACAGCAGCGAACCATTGCGACCGACTGATTGAAAATAAAGCTCGAATAATTTTTCTGGAGATTTGACCAAACTGTCTTGGCCGGCGTGATAAAACCAGCCGGGGCGAATCGACACATCGCATTCCGCCGGCAGCCATTGTTTGCCATCGCGATGGCCCTCGATGCCTTCTTTATCGCGCGTGTAGCCGGGCGCCGGTGCGTCGCCATTTACACCGATGGGATCGTACATCGCCCAGCAGGTTTCGCCGGCGTAGCCATTCTCATTTCCTACCCAACGAATGTCCGGGCCGACGTCGCTGAAGATCACCGCATTGGGTTGCAGTTGCCGCACCAGCGCCCACGTCGTTGGCCAATCGTAATACGTTCTGCGGTCGATGGTTCGCGACTCGCGCGCGCCGCCGTAAAAACCGTCGCCGCCATTTGCGCCGTCGTGCCACACTTCAAAAATCTCGCCGTAGTTTGTGAGCAACTCACGCAGTTGATGGCGATAATATTCGACATACTCCGGCGTACCGTAATCTTTATGATTGCGATCCCATGGCGAAAGATACACACCGAATTTCAAACCGTAACGGCGGCACGCCTCGGCAAAATCTTTGACGGCATCGCCTTTACCGTTTTTCCACGGACTGTTTTTCACGGAATGCTCGGTATATTGCGTCGGCCACAAACAAAACCCGTCGTGATGTTTCGCGGTGAGAATGAGTCCCCGCATTCCCACTTCTTTGGCGAGGCGCGCGATTACATTCGCGTCGAATTCGCTCGGATTAAACAACGCCGGTGATTCATCGCCAAAGCCCCATTCTTTGTCGGTGAACGTGTTCATGGTGAAATGCAGGAAGCCGTAATATTCCAACTCGTGCCACGCAAGTTGGCGCGCAGAAGGCATTGGCGCGAGAGGTTGTGGTGGCGGAGTTTGGGCGAAAATGTTTTCGCTCAAAATAAAAAAGGGAATGAGTAAACGCATCAATCTCATGCTTTTTTCTTTCGGTTTTAAATTCTTCCCTTAAAATTTTTAATTGCGTTTCTCCTGCGGCCCGGGGCCCTTGCGCGGTGTGCGGGTAATTTGCTATTTCGCCGTCTGCAGCGCTTCGCGTAGCGGCGGCGCGGCTTTCGGTTGACTGGCGCAATAATCTTCGCCGAGCACAGCGGCCACCGTTGCGGCAATCTGGCTTTGCGTGTGATTTCCCGAATTGATTCTCTCACCCAATGCCGGGGTGTCCGGCCCCATGATCGCAATCCAAATATTATCGGCGCCTTTGTACTTGACGCCGTGGCTCGTCCATTCCTTCGGCGCATAACCGCGGCCATGATCGACCGCGACGATCAACGACGTCTTATCGCGATATTGCGACATTGATTGCAAAATTTCCCACAGGGTTTTGAGAAAATGGTCGGTGCGTTTCGCCGCGTCGAGGTAGTGATCGTAGCGTCCCGAGTGCGCAAACTCGTCGGTCTCGCCAAACGTGAGCCACATCGCGCGCGGTTTATTCGCTTTGAGGTATTCGAGCGCGGCATAAAACGTGATGGCGTCATACGGCTCGTTGCCCCACGGGTGATGCAGCTCGGCTTTCAACCGGTTGAGCAACACCTGCGCCGCAGAAACTTTGCCAACGGTGACCGGTTCCACACCGCTGTTGACATAAAAGCCGCAGCGTTCATAGTTGATGATCCACGACACCACATCCCACGCGCCAAACGCCGCGACTTTATTTTTGAAGCGCGGCTTCCGGCGCAGCCATTCAAACACGCTGACATTGGGATTGAGAAATTTTTTGTTGCTGTTAATAGCGCTGTCAGCATAGCCCACGATCATCTCGCTGTAGCCGGGATAAGAAAAATGAAACTTGTTCGTCACCTTGACGACGCTGCCCTTTTCCTGATTACCATAAAGTTGACCATGTATGCCGACGACATTCCACAGGAATGGCATCAACGCCGCGCGCCGCGCTTCCGGGGTGTCGCGCCAATAATCTTTTTTGAGTTTTACCGAATCAGCAACATTACCGTTCGCTTTGTTCATCATCGTCGAATCCGCGCCGAAAAACACTTCCTGCCAACGCAGGCCGTCGACGAGAATGAGAAAAACGTTTTCTGTGCGAGGTTTGCTGCGAACTTGTCCCAGCGCATTCAAGTTGATAAAAAGAAAAATCAGTATGATCACTTTAAAAATTTTCATAGTGTTCCTCGTTTTCATGTCATGCTGCAAGCATCTTGTTTGCCCCAAAGGCTGAGCTTAATATTAAAAAGATCCCTACGGGATGACATCATGAACTGCTTGTCCAGCGAATTCAGCACAGAGAACGAATCCTGGAGTGAAAAATCTGATACTGTTCCCGATTTAACTGTTTAATCTGCAAACAGTCAAACCCGCCAACAGTTCAATACTGATCATCCAGCGCAAATGTATTTTTGCGATACATCCATTTGCCGCGCGTGAAATCCGGGAACGCGACGGATTCGCCGCCCAGTGCGATGGAAGCTTCGGAAAGCGGCGTGATGGCACTCCACGCCACGGCGTCGTAAACGTCCAACGGCGGGTTGGTTTTCCGTTTCACGGATTCGATGAACGCATGCAAAACGAAAAAATCCATGCCGCCATGGCCGGCGCCTTGCGCGTCGCTGCCAAATTTTTTCCACAACGGATGATCGTATTGTTCGAGATACGGTTTCGCTTCCTCCCAACGATGCGATTCTTTGCTGACGCCTTCGAGGTACAACGATTTATTCACGTCCATCCACAAGCCGCGCGTGCCCTGGACGCGGAAGCCCAATGAATACGGGCGCGGGAGACTGGTGTCGTGTTGCAATAAAATCGTTTCTTCATTGTTCGTTTTGATCATCGTCGTCACCACGTCACCGAGCTTGAATTTGACTTTGGCATTCGGATGATTTTCGCCGCCGTTTTTGACGATATGTTCGTGCAAGCCGCGCGTTTTCGAAGCATACGAAACCAGTGAAATAAAGCGATTGCCACGATTGATGTCCGTCATCATCGCCACCGGCCCGACGCCGTGCGTCGGATACAAATCGCCGTTGCGCGTCACTGAATGTTGCGTGCGCCATTGCGCCTCGGAAAAAGCTTTTTCGCCAAACTCCACGCCGCCGCCGTACGGCTGCTTGCCGTCGTTGAATTTCACTTCGCGCAAATCGTGTTGATAACCGGCCTGCAAATGCACCATTTCGCCGAACAAGCCTTGCCGCACCATGTTGAGAATCGCCATCACGTCGCGGCGATAGCAAACATTTTCCAACATCATTAATGGTATGCCCGTACGCTCGGAAGCATTCACCAAATCCCAGCACTCTTCCACCGTCATGCCGACGTTGACTTCACAGCCGGTGTATTTTTTCGCGTTCATCGCGTCGAGGCACATCACCGAATGCCACTCCCACGACGTCGCGATGATCACCGCGTCAATGTCTTTCATCTCCAACAGTTTTCGATAACCGTACGGCCCTTCATTAATCACGCGCGGTGACGGCTTGCCGGATTTTTTTACAACGTCGAGGGCGGCATCGAACATGCGCTGTTGAATATCGCAAATCGCAACGACGTCCACATCGGCACGGCGCAACGCGAGATCGAGATGATCCTGCCCGCGCAAGCCGACGCCGATGAAACCGAGCCGGACTTTCGGTGTTTTGTTGTCGGCAAAAACAACGTGCGAGGGTAAAATGGAAATCCCCGCGCCGGCAAGGGCGGCGGTTTTGATGAACGCTCGGCGTGAAGTTTTCACAACGTCTCCTTTCAATTTTAGGCGAAGCCGGACTTCGCTTTTCAATTTCATTTCACAAACGGCGTGATCTTGAATCGATAAGAATAATTTTGTGGATTGTTTGAAAGGACAGTCAACCACCTCATGCGGGTGGAAGGTAATGTCAATGAGAAGTCTTTCACTCCTTTTTGTTCCTGATTTTCTCCAGGGCCTTGACGGCCGATTTTCGGAATCCAGCATACCTATATTCTCGCATGATAATAGTCAACGGGTCGTTACTCCAATTGACTTTCGAGGCAACAGTCAATGGAGCTACTGCGCGTTCGTCGCCTATCTCTCCTAATATTTCGGCGGCTGCCTCTCGGATCTTCTTATTCCGATCCTTCAATGTAGTAATCAATGGCTCAACTGCTGGCGTGCCTATATTAATAAGGGCTTCGGCGGCTGCCTCTCGGACAGTATTGTCCTCCTCTTTCAATCTTGCGATCAGCGGTACCACTGCTCGCTCATCGCCTATGTCACCCAGGACTTTGGCGACTGTCTTTCGGACAGTATTGTCCTCGTCTTTTAATCTGGCAATCAGTGGTACCACTGCCCGCTCATCGCGTATGTCACCCAGGGCTTTGGCGGCTGCCTTTCGGACAGTATTGCCCTCGTCCTTCAACCTTGCAATCAGTGGTACCACTGCCCGTTCATCGCCTATCTCACCCAAAGCTTTGGCGGCTGCCTTTCGGACAGTATTGTCCTCGTCCTTCAACCTGGCAATCAGCGGTACAACTGCCCGTTCATCGCCTATCTCACCCAAAATTTCGACGATCCGCATTAGGATGTTTGCGTCTTTATTATTATCATTCATAGTAGCAATCAATAATTCCACAGCGCGCCAGTCTCCCGTCTTATTCAATGCCTTGCTCGCCGCTTCTCTAATACGAGCGTCCTCATACTTCAGCATTGCAATCAACGGCCCGGCTGCCGACCTGCCTATTTCGCCCAAAGCGTCGACGATCGACAATCGGACAAAATCATACTCATCCTCCAGAGTAGCAATCAATGGTTCGACTGCCCGTCTATCTCCTATCTTGCCCAGGGCTTTGGCGGCCGACTGTCGGACAACAGCATTTCCGTCATTCAGAGCAGCGATCAATGGCTCGACCGCGCGACTGTCTCCAGACTCACCTAGGGCCATAGCCGCCTCTTTTCGGCAATAAACGACCACGTTATTCAACTGTTCAATCAATTGTTCAACGTTTTGATTTTCCATAACGACTTCTCTTGGTCTGAAATTTGATAGGTTCTATTTTTAAATTTTCAAAGAACAAGTATCAGCAAAACCTTTGATACGCTCTTATATTGTCCATCAAAATCTTGTTCTTTGTCAATCAAAAAAAGGCCCCAGCCTGATTATTTCGACTAATACTTACAAGCCTCCTTCCTCGCCCGTAAACTGACAATCGGCGAGAATTTTTATACAAGAGAATAGTGTAGCATAAAGGACGTTATGTCACATTATCCACGTTTCGTAAATTTTTTGGCAATCTATCCAAGGCGTGTCCATAGACCCGCATAAATATAAATCTGGTCATTCTTTTTGCTTACCTGAAGTATTCTCTTCACTTCCTGCTTGGTGAGGAAATCACATTCACAAAGAAACTCTAATAACCTTTTGGTCTCATTGAAACTCTCACTTTGGGCTAGTTTATTGATTACAGACAGCGCGGCTAATTTTCTTAAATCGCTTGTCCGGTAAAGCAGTTGAAAACCAAACTCCTGACAGCGCTTTTTCACATTCCTTCTGTTCATAGCAAAGGCTTGACGCGAATTTTAAAAACCGTATGGGTCAACGTCCACACGTATGGGACTGATCGACTTTTCCAAACTTAAGGCATACCCCACTTCTTGATCTGTCCAGTGTGGTCCATGGAAATGCTTGGTGAGAGCCGGCAGAAACAAATTACATCGCAGAAGCTCTTGCGCAATCGTCCGCTGCCACTTTTCTGATGGCCGTAGATCGTGATGCGCCAAGAAAACTTGAAAACCGTAAGACTCAACTTCATTCATCAGCCTACCGACCAGCACTCTGTCTTTTGTAGAGTAGCTTATGCAAACTCTCAAGCACTTGCTTTTTACGATGTCATCTCATTGCAATGAAGTTTCTTTATTTGCAAATTTCACTTCACAAACGACGTAATCTTGGATTGATACGAATAGTTTTGATAGGCTTTGTTGCATGAATGAGCTTTTTAAAACTACAATCCCTATTTTAAGGCCATTTTTACGTAGATTTTGCCACATTAGTGGAGTAAAATCATTAAGTAAACCGTGAAATCAACCTAGTAGTGGGGCAAAAAACATTTATGCAACAACGCCGTTTTGATAAGTTAACCGATATTAACCCAAAGGCCATGCCCACCAGCTATCAATACCGCCGACGCTCATTTGTAAAAAGCGCCAAGCGTGCGACAGCTTCGATGAGGTGCGACACTTTGAAGATGGTTCCCGTTGGAATACTGTGATAAGTAAGTAGTTCATAATCTCGCAAGTTTCGACACCATTCTTTCGGCTGACAAGATAATCCTTTATCAAGCCTTCAAGTTGAGTTTGTGGATGACTAAATCTTATTGGATGGTTTTTCTTCTTCGTTCGTTTCTGGCAGGTGATCACGAAATCGGTTTTGAGCATTTTTGTGAGTATCTTGAATAACGAAATTTGTCTTGCGCGTGTGCTCATACAATTATTTTATTTCGCTAACATCGTTGAATTTTCTTTAACTGAAATTTACGCAAAGTCTGAATTTATTGCAATGTCCAATTTTATCATTGTTCCAACGACGTTCAATTTTTGTTCACGTGAACATACAAACTGCCGTGGTTTTTATTTTAACTTCAATCAATATTTTATAAGGCTTGCACAAATCACAAAATTGTGATAATATACGCCAGACATTGAAGAGAAGCAAATGGTATCGTTGAATAAAACCAATATGAAATCAACCTGATTAACCTTGTGGTTTTTGCCAAATTTTAGCTAATTGATTTTTGCAAACTGCCAAGGGCAAAATGATTACTGGTCGCGTGACATCTTTTTACATCTTTTGACCCCGGATTGACAATTCTTTTGAACGGATCAATTAAATTTTCACCATGCAATTTCGCGCGAAAACAAAGCAAGCCGTTCATCAGCACCACCAAGCCAGTCCTTTCTGGCGCATGGTTGTGCCGGTGTGTCTTTTGATCCTCGTGCCGATTTTTACCTATACGGCGGTGGAACTCGCCGGTTTGAATGAACGCGAGCAGCTCATTCAAAATCTCTATCAAGCGCAGCTCGAGGCCATTTTGTTTTCGGTCAATCAGTATTGCTGGGACGTGGTCACGGGTTGGGGAAATTTTTTACGCGCCGAATTACAGGCCGATGCCGGGCTGCCAGTTTCCTCATCCCCAATCGCCGCTCGCTTGATAAAGGTGCAGCAACGCTACGCCGTGCTCAGTGGCGCTTGTGTTGCGCAAACCAACGCCCTTTATTTAGCGCTGCCGGATTCAATGGCAACCCAGCGTGATCAAATTACGCAAAACATTGCTCGCGCTCTCGCTGCCGGCGCGACAGAAATCGAAAAGATGCAGGAGCAAGCGCGCAAAGGTTATTCGCGTCCCGTGGTCTTGAGTCTGGACGCTGATTCAACCAATGCCAAATTACTCTT
>CAYUVM010000076.1:0-11801 GCA_964447935.1 uncultured Cytophagia bacterium
TGCTGGTTTACAAAGCCGCGTCGGAATTGGAGCGCAGCCGCAACGTGGCGATGGACGCGGCGATTGCGAAGCTGTTCGGCAGCGAAGCGCTGCTGCAGACGGCGCTCGATACCGTGCAAATTTTCGGCGGCTACGGCTTCATGACCGAGTATGAAGTCGAGCGCAGCTTGCGCGACGCGGTGGGCAGCACGATTTATTCCGGCACGTCAGAGATGCAGCGCAACATTATTGCGCGGTGGCTCGGGCTATAACACGGATTGTTGGAGAAGGGATCGAGGAAGTGATGACGCTCAAGCATTTGCTATTGCTGGTTGTTGCCGCCGTAACGATTGCCCGCGCAGCCGCGGCGCAGGATATCGTGCCAGATAAAGCCGACGTTCAATATGCCATTGTAAACGGCATCAGCTTGAAGCTGGATTTGTATTTTCCGCGTAATGCGCCGAAGCCATATCCCGTCGTCATGTTTATTCATGGCGGCGGTTGGAGCGGCGGCAGCAAAACCAACAATCGGGCGGATTTCCTGGTGCGGTACGGTTACGCCATCGTCAGCATCGATTATCGTTTAAGCGGCCAGGCATTATTTCCGGCACAAATTCATGACTGCAAAGGCGCGGTGCGATGGATCAAAGCCAATGCGGCAAAATATGATTTGGACCCGAAACGGATCGGCGTGTTTGGCAGTTCTGCGGGCGGACATTTGGCGGCCCTGCTTGGAACCACTATCGATGTGGATTCCCTCGAAGGGACGGTCGGTGGAAATCTTGCGTTCAGCAGTGAAGTGCGAGCGGTCTGCGATTGGTACGGGCCTTCAAATTTTTTGACGATTTGCGATTATCCGAGCACCACCAATCATTGCGCCGATGACTCACCGGAAGCGCGGTTGATCGGCGGCCCCATCAAAGCAAATCTGGCCAAGGCCATTGCGGCCAGCCCGATTACCTACGTGGACAAAACGGAGCCGCCGTTTTTGATCATGCACGGCACCCTCGATTCTACGGTGCCATTTCATCAAAGCGTGGAGCTGGATTCGGCCCTGCGTCAAGCCGGCGGCATCGTCGTTTTTAAGCCGATCGTCGGCGGCGGCCATGGCGACGCGGCGTTTGAGACCGATTCCGTGGAAAGCAAGGTGGTTGAGTTCTTCGACCGCCACGTGAAGACATCGCTCACGAGGGTTCACGACCACCCGAATATGGCCGGAGCATTTCAGCTTCAGCAAAATTATCCGAATCCATTCAATCCGTCGACTTCGATAGAATTTGAGTTGCTGCGCCCGGCGCGGGTGCGGCTTGCCATTTTTGATTTTCGCGGCAGAGAAGTCGCAACGCTGATCGACAACGAAGTTTTGGCGGCGGGCTGGCACGTCCGCCACTGGGACGCGCGTTATCAGGCGAGCGGTATTTACTTGTATCGCATCGTCGCTGGTGTCCATCAGGAATCGAAGAAAATGACTCTGATGAAGTAAGGAAGTCGATATGATCAAAACCGACGCATCTCGCGCACCAGTAACTGACTTCGGCTCAACTACTCCTGAGGGAGGGCTCAAGCCAGTCGCTGGCGCTTGGGCCGGCGTGGGCAAATTCCTGATAGTTGCCCTTCAATTTGGACTCCTCGTGCTTGTTGTCCGTCAGTTTCAATTGGAAAGTCAAACGTTCTACGAAAAGATCATGCCGTTGACTTTTGGCGGTTTCCTGATGCATTATTTTCTGCCGCAGCGTTATCGGCTGTCTTTTTTTATTGCGCTTTCATTAGTGGGAATTTATGTGGCTTTGGGATTTCCCAACGGTCTTTGGCTGCTTGGCCTGGGCCTGCTGCTCATCGGCCTCTGCCATCTGCCGGTTCCTTTTGTGGTTCGCGTGAGCTTGCTAATTGCAACCGCGATCGGCTTGATGTTTCTGCGCACGGAGCAAATTAAAGTTTCGTGGGCCGGCGCCGTCTTGCCGGTCCTGGCCTCCATGTTCATGTTTCGGCTCATGATTTATCTTTACGACCTCAAGCATCAGAAAGGCAAATTCAGCCTGCAACATACGCTCGCGTACTTTTTTTTGTTGCCGAACGTCGTATTTCCTCTCTTTCCGGTGGTGGATTACAGCACATTTCGCCGAACGTACTACGATAGCGAGCGACACCGGATTTATCAGAAGGGCATCGACTGGATGTTGTTAGGAATTATCGAGCTTATTGTCTATCGCTATATCAACTATTATTGGGTAATCGCTCCGGAAGACGTTCACAGCTTGAGCCGTTTGGCGCAATATGTGGCGGCAAATTATTTGTTGGTGCTACGAATAGTGGGGCAATTCACTTTGATTGTCGGCCTGTTGCATTTGTTCGGCTTCAATCTGCCGGCGGCAATGCAGCAATTCTTTTTCATTTCCAGTTTTACGGAATACTGGCGCCGTGCCAATATTTACTGGAAAGACTTCATGCAAAGAATTTTCTTCTATCCCGTCTATTTTCAGTTGCGCCGGTTCGACGCCGTGCTCCGCCTCGTCATTCCTTTGAGTATGGTTTTTGTCCTCACCTGGTTTTTTCATGCATACCAGTGGTTTTGGATCAAAGGCACATTTCTGCTTTCTGCGCCGGATATGTTGTTCTGGGGAATTTTTGCCGTCTTTGTTATTGCCAACTCGGTTTATGAAAACCAGCACGGCCGCGAGCGCTCGTCCGGGCAAAATGCCATATCTTTTCCCCGCCGCGGTCTTCGCGCCCTCCAAGCAATGGGCCTTTTCACCAGTGTCGCAATTTTGTGGTCGTTGTGGACCAGCCCAACTTTATCCGATTGGATTTCCCTTTGGTTTAACGTGAGTATGGCGAGAGATGAAGTGATAAAGTTCCTTCCAATGCTGCTGATGGCGTTCGGCGTGTTTGTCGCAGTCACATACTTTATCGAAAGAACGCCTCCGCCAGCGGCAGGCAGAGGCGCGGAAATAAATGACGCACAGTGGCCTTTTTTAAAATCGGCGGCGATAACGGGTGTGCCGATCATTTTGCTTCTTTTGTTGGGACAACCTGTGGTCTCCTCGCATTTCGATGGCAAAACGCAAGAAGTGATTCGTGATCTGCACATGACCAGATTGAATTATCAGGAGGCTGAACTGCTCACGCGCGGCTACTACGAAAATATTAACCTATCCAATCAATTTAATACTCAACTTGGCGATCTCTACCTGAAACGTCCGAATGAATGGCCCTCGTTGCGGGAAACTCCGGCCGGCCGTTTGACCAACGATTTTTTGCGTGACGAGGTCGTTCCTTCAGTGCAGATTGTTTTTCATGGCGCCCAGCTTAGCACCAATCGCTGGGGCATGCGAGATAAAGAATATGACAAAAAGAAGCCCGACCATACTTATCGGATCGCCGTTCTCGGTGCCTCGCACGTGTTTGGCAGCGGTGTTGCCGATAACGAAACGTTCGAATGGCTTTTAGAAGAACGGTTGAATCGCGAGGGTAATCGCGTAAAACAGACCCAATATGAAATTCTTAATTTTGCCGCTCCAAGCTATAGCCCACTTCATGAACTTGTGATTTTCGAAAAGAAAGTGCTGGATTTCGCGCCGGATGCGGTCTTTCTTGTTGCCACGCCTCTGGATGATTTCATCTCGGCGCGGCATCTGGCAGATATGGCAGTGCTGGGGGTTGACATTCCTTATGAGGGCCTGAGAAAAATCGTGCAGAAAACCGGAATCAATCAGCAAACGGCTGAAACGGATGCCGTTAAAATCATGAAACGCCATAGTGAAGAATTGCTCTTGTGGGTTTACCCGCGCTTTGCCGCGATTTGCCGGCAACATGATATCCGGCCCGTTTATATTTACACGCCGGTGCTCCAAAAAGTGCAAAATGAGGCGGAGAAAAAAGAACGCTTTATACGTTTGGCGCAAGAAGCCGGCGTCGCTATTATTGACCTTTCTGGGGCTTATGAAAATCAGCAGAGTGAGTTGTTGCGCGTCGCCGAGTGGGACTGGCATCCGAATGCCGAAGGCCATCGGCTATTGGCTGACCAGCTTTACAAGGCGCTTCAAAGTAATCAGAGTATCCTTGGTCTGGCGCTGTAGTGACACCCTGAGAAATGTCGTCATCAAGCACGAAACGAAATTTAATAAGGAGAATAGGAAATGACAGAAATCAAAAAAACGGTGAAGGATTATATTCTTGCAGAATTTCTTCCCGGCGAAGATCCCGCGGGATTGACCGATGATACCCCGCTGATCACCGGCGGAATTCTCGATTCGATTGCCACGATCAAAACGTCTGAATTTTTACAGGAAAAATACCGAATTAAAATTGCGGCGCACGAAATGACGGCGAAACATTTTAACACCATCGCCAGCATGGCGAGTCTCATCCAATCCAAATTACAGTTGCAATGACGCAAAAGCAAATAATGCGCAGCGCATGACAATGAGTATGACGACATCAAACCGCATGACAACGAAGTTTAGGGATTGGACCACGGTGGGAAAATTTTTGAGTTTGGCGCTTCAACTTGGCCTACTGATTTTCCTTGCCCGTCAGTTCCAATTGGAAAATCGGGCGTTCTACGAGAAGATCATGCCATTGGCTTTTGGCGGTTTCCTGATTCATTATTTTCTGCCGCCGCGTTATCGCCCGGCCTTCTTCTTGATGCTCTCGTTCGCGGGAATTTATGCGGTGTTTGGCTTCCCCAACAGCCTATGGCTGGTTGGCCTCGGGCTTATGCTCATCGGCATTTGTCATTTGCCGGTTGCTTTTGCTGTGCGCGCCGGTTTATTGGTCGCCGCCGGTGTTGGTTTGGCGCTCCTCCGCATAGGGCAAATCCAAGTTTCATGGGCCGGCGCGGTTTTGCCGATACTCGCTTCCATGTTCATGTTCCGGCTGATGATTTATCTTTATGATCTCAAGCATGGCCTGGCGCCGCCCACGAGCCTCGCGCAAAAGCTTTCATATTTCTTTCTTTTGCCCAACACGGTGTTTCCGCTTTTTCCGGTGGTGGATTACAGCACGTATTGCCAGACTTATTATGACAGCGATTCCCACCGGATTTACCAAAAAGGGATTCACTGGATGTTTCGTGGCCTGACGCTGCTGATTTTGTATCGCTATATCAATTATTACTGGGCGATCGCGCCCGAAGAAGTGTCCAGTTTGCGCACGCTCCTCCAGTATATTATCTCGAATATGCTGGTGCTGGTCCGCGTTTCCGGACAGTTTCATTTGATTGTCGGCATGTTGCACTTGTTTGGATTCAATCTGCCGGAAACGATGCAGCGTTATTTTCTCGCTTCGAGCTTCACCGACTTCTGGCGCCGCGCCAATATTTACTGGAAAGATTTCATGCAGAAAGTGTTTTTCTATCCTTTCTATATCCGGCTGCGCCAGCGCAGCGAGGCCGCCGCCTTTGTTCTGGCGATGGTGATTGTTTTTGTCATCACGTGGTTTTTTCACGCGTATCAATGGTTTTGGATCCGGGGCTCGTTTTTGTTGTCCGCGCCCGATATTTTGTACTGGACGATCTTTGGTTTGATTGTCATCGCCAACTCGCTCTACGAGGCCAAACATGGCAGAAAGCGGACTTTGAAAAAGCAGGCGTGGAGTTGGCGCGAAATCGCCGTGCGGACGCTGCGTGCCACTGGGGTCTTTGTTGTCGTTGCGATTCTCTGGTCGCTGTGGATCAGTGCTTCACTGGCGGAATGGTTTTCACTGTTCTCCGGCGCGGGCGTCACCTTGCAAGGTTTGGTTATGGCTTTATTATTGACAACCGGTGTGATTTTTTTGGCCATCATGGTGTTTGAAAAATCGTCATTGCGCGAGGCTGCAATAAAAGGAGACGAAAAATCTTTTTTACGACCGGCTCTGTTCACCGGCGTTCCGCTGCTGTTTTTATGTTTGCTCGGAAGTACAGAGATCAATGCCCAGCTTGGCGGAAAAACCCAGAAGCTGATTCGTGAATTGCAAACCGCCAGACTGAATTCTCAGGAGGCTGAGCTGCTGACGCGCGGATACTACGAAAACATCAACCTCGCCAATCAATTCAATACCCAGCTTGGCGATGTTTATATGAAGCAACCGGATAACTGGCCGACGCTGCGCGAGACGCCGGCCGGCCGTTTGACCGGTGATTTTCTGCGGGATGAGATCGTGCCCTCAGTCAACATCATTTTTCATGGCGCCCAGCTCACCACCAATCGCTGGGGCATGCGGGATAAAGAGTATGAAAAAAAGAAACCCGCCCAAACCTACCGTATTGCCGTCCTCGGCGCTTCGCATGTGTTTGGCAGCGGCGTGGCTGATCATGAAACCTTTGAATGGCTCCTGGAAGAACGTTTGAATCGCGAGAACAAAGGCGGCCACGGCAAATATGAAATTTTGAATTTTGCCTCGCCGGGTTACAGCCCGCTTCAGGAACTTGTGGTCTTCGAAAAGAAAGTATTGGATTTCGAGCCGGATGCGCTCTTCTATATCGCTACGCCGCGCGAGGATATCAGCTCGGCGCGCCATCTGGCCTCCCCGGCTTTGCGAAAAGTTGCCATGCCGTATGCGTACTTAGATTCGATTTTACAAAAAGCTGGTATTGTCGAAAAAATGCCGGAAGAGGAGGCTTTCAAGCGGCTCAAACGCCATGGCGATGAAATAATATCGTGGCTCTATCCGCGGTTTGCCGAGATTTGCCAACCGCATCAAATTCTTCCAGTTTATGTTTATGGGCCGGTAGTTCATAAAATTGAAAAAGACGCTGAGAAGGATGCGCGCTGGATGAATCTCGCGAAAGCGCTCGGCTTCACCGTTGTTGATATTTCCGATGCTTTTGAAAAGCATTCGGTCGAAGCGCTTCGCGTTGCCGAATGGGATATGCACCCGAATGCCGAAGCCCATCGACTGCTGGCGGAGCGGTTGTATCGAGCGCTGCAAGAGAATCCAGAGATTCTTCAAATCAATCAACCAGGCGAATTGAACCACCACAAAGTCGCTGAACGCATTGAATAAAATTACACCCAAAATTGCGGCGCAACAACTTCCGCCCGCAAACGTTGCTTCGCTCCAAACGCTGCCGGTTTATATCTTCGTCACCGGCGCCGCGTTGCTCGCATGCGTTTGGGGAGCCGATCTCATCGGCCTCTCCGGTTTCCTCGGTGCAGATGCGGCCTTGAAAAATCGGTTGAGTTGGATCGGTCTCACAATCGCCACACTTGGCGCGCTGGCGGACCTCGCGACCGGTCGCGGTTTGTTGGCGTGGTTGAAAGCCAGCGTTCTCGATTGGCAAGGGTTGGCCAAATTTCTCGGCCTCGCCGTGCAATTGGGCCTGCTTGTGACTATTGTGCGGATGAGCAGTCTCGAACACAATGCGTTCTTTCATAAATTGATGCCGTTGACCTTTTATGGTTTCATTATTCATTATTTTCTGCCGCGCGACTATCGCCTGTCCTTCTTTCTGCTGCTCTCACTCGCGGCGATCTTTGGCGTTCTCGGACTTGTTGACGGTGCGTGGTTGATCGGCCTCAGTCTCGCGCTCATCGGCCTCGCGCATCTGCCGATTCCATTTGCCGCGCGCGGCGTGATTCTGCTCATGACCGCCATCGCGCTCATTGCTATGCGCGCCGGTTATCTGCCGTTCCCCTGGCCTAAATCGATTTGGCCGATTCTCGCGTCGATGTTCATGTTTCGCATGGTAATTTATTTTTATGACCTCAAGCATAAAAAAGTATCCCGCCCTACCGGGCGAGATGGAATCACGCACACACTCGCGTATTTTTTTCTGCTGCCGAACGTGGCCTTCCCGCTGTTTCCAGCGGTGGATTACAGCACATATCGCCGGACTTACTATGACGAAGATGAACATCGCATTTATCAAACCGGCGTCAAATGGGTGTTTTGGGGCGTCGTGCATCTGCTTATCTATCGTTATATTGATTATTTTTGGGTGATCCCGCCCGAAAAGGTCAACAGCACGAGCCGTCTCGTTCAATTCATGGCCGCGAATTATTTGCTCATCATCCGGCTGTCCGGCCAATTTCATATCTGCGTCGGCATTTTGCATCTTTTTGGATTCAACCTGCCGCGCATCATGGATCTCTTTCTACTCGCCGATGGCTTCACCGATTACTGGCGCCGTGTCAACGTGTATTGGAAAGATTTCATCCAAAAAGTGTTTTATTATCCGGCGTATTTTGCCATGCGCAAATGGGGAAATATGAGCAAGCTGGTGTTGGCCACGCTGTTGGGTTTTGTGGTGACGTGGTTTTTTCACGGCTATCAATGGTTTTGGATGCGTGGGTCGTTTTTGCTCTCCGGCCCGGATGTTGTGTTTTGGATGAGCATGGCCGGCCTGGTGTTGGCCAATTCACTCTACGAAGCCAAGCACGGCAGAAAGCGTGCATTAACTCAGCACACCGTTACGTTGCGCGAGATTGCCTCGCGAACTTTACGCGCCGCCGGCATTTTCGTTGTGATGGCGATCATCTGGTCAATCTGGATCAGTCCGTCGCTGCCGGCCTGGGTTTCTCTTTTAGCGGGCGCCGAAATGACTGCACGCGCAGTGATAACAGCGCTCACCGCTATCACTGCCGTGTTTGGCGTCGCCGTCTTTGTGCACGAAAAATGGTGTGGCCATGCCGCCGTGCTCAAAGCGAAAAATCCGCCCTTTTATCGCCTAGCGTTGCCGACGGTGGGCGCGATCGTGCTGCTTTACTTTTTGGTGCAGCCGCAATATTACCATCATCTCGGTGGCAACGCCAGCAACTTGATCACGGAGCTGCGAACGAATCGGCTCAACGCGCAAGACACGGCTTTGCTGGAAAGAGGCTATTACGAAAATCTTTCCAATGTAAATAATTTCAATCTGCAGCTTTGGGAGCTTTACATGCAGAAGCCGGATGATTGGAAGCCGATCGAAGAAACCGCGGCGGTGCGCATGACCGGCGACTTCATGAAATACGAGCTTGTTCCCAATATTGAGATGGAGCTAAAATACGCCAGCTTCCGCACCAATCGATGGGGCATGCGCGATGATGATTACGAACAACTGCCGGCGCCCGGCACCTATCGCATCGCGCTGATCGGCGGCTCCATCACGCAAGGCTCGGGTGTCGTACACGAGGAAACGTTTGAATATCTTTTGGAGAAGCGTTTGAATCGCGAGCTGGCCGGGAAAAACTACGCGCAATACGAGGTGCTCAATTTTGCCGTCGGCGGGTATAATATTTTTCAGAGCATGATGACTTTGGAAAAAAAAGTGCAGGCGTTCAAGCCCAACGCGGTCTTCTGCGTCGCTCATGTGCGCGACGAGGCTCGCGCTTTAAGTTACTTGCTGCGCATTCCTCACGAAATGATTCCTGCCGGCTTGAAAGAAATCATCCACAAGGCGGGGGTGACGGAAGGAATGAAAGCGAGCAAAGCGGTTGAGCGCCTCGAGCTTTACATGGACGAAATTTTGTTCTGGGCCTACTGCCGGATTGTGGAAGATTGCCGGCAGCAAGGCGTGCTCCCGGTTTGGATTTGCCTGCCTTCGGAACCGGGAAAAGACTACCCGGCCAAAACCGCAGGTTTGCTTCGTCTCGCGAAGCAGGCTGGTTTTATGGTCTTGGACTTGACGGATGTTTATGATAACCACGACGGCTTTAGTTTGCAAGTGTCGGCGTGGGACAAGCATCCAAACTCCATCGGCCATCGGCTGATCGCTGACCGTCTTTTTGAAGAGTTGCGCCAGCGCGAGGGGAAAATTTTTTCGGAATTTCCGGCTGCAACACTGCCGGCATTTAAATCAGAATAGAAACAGTTTTTGCTGTCATTTAAAACAACCACCTTAATGAACAACACGGAGAGTATGATCATGGAAGCCACCAAAACCACGGTGAAAGACTACATTTTAAAAGAATTTCTTCCCGGCGAAAACCCGGAAGCGTTGACCGCGGCGACGCCCCTGATCAGCGGCGGCATTCTCGATTCGCTGGCAACGTTGAAGCTGGTGACGTTCCTCGAAGAAAAGTTTAAAATTCAGATCGAAGCGCACGAGGCGGACGTCGAACATCTCAACACCATCGACAGCATCGCCGCGCTGGTGCATGCAAAAAGGGCATGAACATTCTTCATATCAATCTGGCCGATGTGGCGCGCGGCGCCGCGCGCGCCGCTCTCCGTTTGCACAAAGCGCAGATGAAGCTCGGCCATTCCTCGCAGATGCTGGTCGGCTACAAAAAAAAGAGTCAGCCGCATATCGAGGCGCTGCCGGTTCGAAACACCCGCTGGCAACAAGGCTTCTACCGGTTCGTCAACCAGTGGGAACAGCACACTGGGCTGCAATATTTGTGGCAGCCGTGGAAAAATCAATTTCTCCGGCACCCTTTTACGCAGCAGGCAGAAGTGGTCAATTTGCACAACATTCACAGCGGCTATTTTTCGCATACGATTTTGCCGAAACTAAGCCATAAGGCGCCGCTGGTCTGGACGCTGCATGACCTGTGGAGCATAACGGGCCATTGCTGTTTTCCCTATATGCATGAATGCGAGCGTTGGAAAACCGGTTGCGGAAAATGCCCGGAATTGTCGGTTTATCCGGCCATCACCATTGACACCACTGCCTGGCTCTGGCGGATCAAAGCAAAGATATATCGGCATTCGAATATCACCGTCGTGACGCCCTCGGATTGGATGGCCGACATCGTCCGGCAAAGCCCGCTGCTCAACCGGTTTGAAGTGCATTGCATTCCGCATGGACTAGACATCAAGCTGTTTAAGCCGATGGCGAAGTCCGCCGCGCGCCAGATGCTCGGCATACCGGCTGATGCCAAGGTCATTCTGTTTGCGGCTTTTGAGTTGCATCATAAAAGGAAAGGCGGCGTTTTTCTTTTCGAGGCGCTGCAACGTTTGGTTGCCGAAGGCCGGAAGGATTTGCGGCTCGTCATCGTCGGCGCCGAGAAAGTTGTGCTCGACGCCAAATATAAATTTCCCGTCCAAAGTCTGGGGTTGATTAAAGATGAATCGACGATGGCATTGTGCTTTAACGCCGCGGATTTATACGCCGGGCCGTCGCTGGCGGAATCATTCGGGCTGGTGTATATGGAATCCATGGCCTGCGGTACGCCTGTCATCGCGTTTGATTGCACCGCCGTCCCGGAAGTGGTGCGGCATTTGGAAACCGGATATTTGGCGCGCGTTGAAGACGTTGATGATCTTACGCACGGTATGCGGTTGCTGCTCGATGACGACGCGCTTCGGGAAAAATTGGGCCGGCAAAGCCGCGAGCTGGTCGAGCGCGAATATACGCTCAAGCTGCAAGCGCAACGCTATGTTGAATTGTATCAGCGCGTCATTGACCGAAAAAACCATTTGCATGCCGCGCCATTAAATGCCAATGCAATTAATGCATGAAGGCAGTGATAATTATTGGAGTAAGGAATGCCAATCGCCGTCGGAAAAACGTTAAGTCGAGAACAACTTAAAGCGCGTGTGCAAAAAAACCGCAAAGGCGATCTCGCCTATTTGATCGATCGCGCCCTGGCGTTTCGTTTCGATCCGTCGGACACGTTGGTGATTTCCGGCTTTTGGCGCAGCGGCACAACCTGGCTTGAAGAGTCGCTGCGTGAAATTCTTTACGCCAAGACGCTTTTCGAGCCGATTGATCCTCTATTGCATGATACCCAAACGCTGCACGAGCACGATCAAGTCGCCGGAAAAACGCTTGAGTTTTTGCGCTTGTACATGCCTTATTGCAGCGGCAGCATTTTGTCAAGCGGGCATCCGTTGACGAAACTGTTTCGCCAGTCGCTGCGGTCCGAGCTGCGAGGAGCGTGGGCCAGAAGATTCCGGCAAGGATTGGCGGAAAGTTT
>CAYUVM010000077.1:0-11707 GCA_964447935.1 uncultured Cytophagia bacterium
CACGTCGCCCGCGAATAACTCGGCGAGTGACACCATTCGTGTGGTGATTCCGCCGCCGTTGCCGCCAACGGATCTGGCCGTGACGCTCGTTTCGCAAACCGGACTTTTCACGTTTGAAAATGGCCGCAATGTCAACGCCGCGAAGCCGGGACAACGCTACGATTACCGGTTGCGCGTACGTAATTTAGGCCCGGCGCGTTCGGAAAACATTCGCTTGCGCCAATTGTTGCCGGATTCGGTGCGTTTCATCAACGCTACAAAAACACCGGCGCTGACC
Source organism: uncultured Cytophagia bacterium (assembly GCA_964447935.1). Lineage (GTDB taxonomy): Bacteria > Zhuqueibacterota > Zhuqueibacteria > Zhuqueibacterales > Zhuqueibacteraceae > Zhuqueibacter. The sequence goes on from CAYUVM010000077.1 coordinate 278, forward strand.
ACACGCGATTCGCTGGTGTGGAATGTTGCAACTTTGAATGTTGGTGATACCGATTCTATCAATGTCACCGTGCAGTTCGCGTTGAGCGTACCGCAAAATTTGGCGCGTTTACTGAGTCAACTCAATCTTTTGGCGGCGAATGACAACACGCCCAATAACAACATTGCGCGCGACACGGTGCGGGTGGTGATTCCGCCGCCGGCCGGCTCGCGTCCGTTGATTGAAGCCCGGCCGCCGGAAGTGACGATTGGCGATAGCGTGCGCGTGCGGGTGCAGGTGCTCGCGCCGGTGGCGGTGTGGGATTTGTGGATTTATTATGCGAACGGCCAAATCGATTCTTCGTATGCCGAAGCCTATATCAAAACCACGCGGCTGGCTCCGAACGTGTGGTTTGACGTGACGCCGATTTTCACCAACACGCGGTTATTTACCGCGGCAAAAGAAGAAGAGATTCGTTTTGAAATTCGCAGCCGTGATATTTTCGGCACTTTTGCCACGGCCAGCGATGCAGTGTTGGTGCGCAGCAGCAACGATATGGTGTTAGATCGCAATGTTTACGAAGCCGATCGCCAATCACCGCTCGGCATTAATTTCCGATTGAGCTCAAATCGCGAGGCGCGTTTGGATGTGTATGATCTCAACGGCGTGTGTATCACCAAATTGGTGCAAGCGCCGTTCAACGCGGGCTGGAACACTTACAACTGGAACGGCCAAACTGAAACCGGCCGGCCGGTGGGCAGCGGCGTTTATATCATCGCGCTGCGCTCGGGTGAATTTAATGCCTGGAAAAAATGTATAATCGTTCGCTAAATATGCCAAAGAAATTCTCGTCACCGCAACGCGCAAGCCGCGTGGTTTTGCTTGCGATTCTCGCCTGGTCGTTGTCGGCGGTCGCGCAAATCCGGCAAGGCGCCTCGTTTCTGCAGTTTACGCCGGGCGCGCGCGAGCAGGGTATTGCCGGCAGTTTAACCGGCGTGATCGACGATGTGCATGCGATTTATGCGAATCCGGGCGCGGCGGGGTTTCTGCGCGAATGGCAATGGTCGGCGTCGTATGCGCAATGGATCGCGGACGTTTACACCGCGTCGCTGCTGTACGGCAAACGGGTGCGCACGCCGTGGAGCGCCAACTCGCGTCTCGCATTGGGGGTGGCTTATCAAGGTGTCGGAGATTTTAACAGCACGGCGCTGCCGGGCGCCGTGGTCTCGGCAAATGATTTTGTGGCGGCGTTGAGCTTCGGGCAACCGGTGAGCCGGCGTCTGGCGTTCGGCGTGAATGGAAAATATTTTCGCAGCAAGCTGGCGCAATATGACGCTGCATCGTGGATGGTCGATGCCGGCCTGCTGCTGCGCTCGGCGCGCTTTCGTTTACTCAACACCGGTAAAAGTTTTCTGGATTACGGCATTTTCTCCGCCGGCGTCGCCGTTACTGAACTGGGCCAGCCGCTGACTTTTATTGCGAATGAAACGCCGCTGCCGCGCACGTTTCGCGGCGGGGTGGCGTTCAACACCGGCTCCCACAACGGCTTGCAATTGCATTTCACGGTTGATTACAAAAAGCCTCGCGACCAAAATGGTTTCGTGAGCTTCGGCTCGGAAATCGCGTGGAGCCAAATTCTCGCGCTGCGCGCCGGCTATGATTTCAATGATTGTGTGCTCAGCCATTTCAGTTTTGGCCTGACGCTGCGCTTGGATGACCGCAACACCTTTGCGAGCGTGCTGCCGGGCCAAAACAAAGCGTTGCGTTTTGATATCGCCGCGGTGGACGATAATTTTCTCTTCAATCGCACGTATCGCGGCAGTATGACGCATTATGCGATTGCGCCGGAAGGTTTTCAATTTATCGGCCCGATTCAAAATGCATTCATCAAAAGTGACAGCGTGCGGCTGACCTGGGAGGCAACCCAAGATCCGGATCTGTATGATGACGTCAATTATTGGCTGCTGGTTGATCGCGATAGTTTAAAACTTGCCGATGTTGCCAGCCGGGCCAAACGGCAAGACGCCGCGCTCTTCAATACCTTGGAAACCTCTAATGTTCTGGTCAGCCAAAAACTTACCGGCACGACGAAACAGCTAACCGATCTCGAAGGCGGTGATTATTTTTGGATGGTGATGGCTTACGATCGTGATCAACACGTGCGTTTCGCGAGCAAGCAGCATCGCCAGATTCAGCATTTTCGCATTGCCGCGCCGGAGGTGGAAATCACCAATATTACTTTTGATTATCATCCGTGGATTACTGAAGATGATTTACAGGGTACGCTGAAATTTGCCGTGAAAAACAGCGGCGACGGCGCGGCAAAAAATATTTCGTTTTCGCTGGTGGATTCTTTAGCCGCTTCCACCAACGGTCTCGCGGCCAACCAATCGCGTGTTATTGAGAAGCTGAATGCCGGCGCGGTTGATACAATTAAAATGGAATGGCGCACGCCGCACGCCGGGTTGCATCGCTTGGTCGCGCGCCTCGATGCGGAGAATCGTTTGCGGGAGCGCGACAAAAAAAATAACCAGCGCGCTGCGGAATTTTATACGATTCCGAAAGGCCGCTTCACCACGGCGGATACGGCGCTGGTGTTGAAACAAGTGCGCCTGGCTTATGAAACGCCGTTTATCGCCGAAGTTTGCTTCGATTCCAATAGCGCGGCGATCAAATCCGATTATTTGCATAAAACAATTTTGGAACCGCCGCTGGTGACGCTGGCGCAGCGATTGCGCGGCCATCGCGATTTGAAAGTTTATTTGCAGGGCCATGCCGATACAAATTCCGGCGAGACGGAGGTGAAACTTGCCGCCGCGCGCGCCGAGGCCGTGCGGGATTCGCTGCTGGCGCTGGGCGTGTACCGCGAGCAGATTCAACTCTTGCCGGGCAAAGTGATCCCGTTGCGCAAACCGCCGCGTGACGCCACCGACTCGCGATGGGTGATGCAGGAACGCCGCTATGTCAGCATTACCGCCGACAACAACAGCGAAGCGGTGCTGTTTCAATTGGTGTCGTTTAATTTAAATGAACCACTGCCGTCGCCGGTGATTTTTAATTCTGCGATCACCGGTGCCGTGCCGCTCAATAAAAGCGTGATTGAACTCGAATCCGGTACGTTACGCAAACGCGTCGATCTCAGCGGCATGGCCAAAGGCGCGTATCTGCAACAGGATATTTCCTGGCAACCGGATACCGAAATCGGTGCATCGTGGGTGGGACATGATGCGTCGTTTTTCATCGCGCTGACCGATGATTTGGGCCGGCAATTTCGCACGCCGCCGCGGCAAACTTATCTGGCGGCGCAGTCATTTTTACGCGAACAGCGCGTGGCGTGGCCGATCAAGTTTCGCGGCACCGAGCCGTTGTATGATTTCTACTGGACCAATTTGATGGTGCATGTGAATCGGATGCTGGAAGACAAAAACATGCGAATGCGTTTCGCCGGCCATGCCTGTGCGATTGGACCTGAGCCGGTAAATATGCTGCTCTCGAAACAGCGCGCTGAAACCTTTCGCCAAAGCTTTGTGCAGCATATTAAAACGCGTTATCCGGAAGCTTATCAGCGCATCATGGAGCGCCTCGACGCCGCGGTGGGCTACGGTGAAACGCGGCCATTGAGGCTCGAATACCTCAATGGCGACCGCCAGTTGATCGGCGACCACGACAAACCGTTGGGCCGCAAGCTGAACCGGCGGCTGGAGATTGAATTTTATTATCCGGCGAAAATGACGACGGGGCTTAGCAAAGCGGATGAGGTTCACAATCGCGTCACCCGTTAATGCCGAGGCTAAAAATTCCTTATTATTAAGCGCCAAAACTTGTTTTTGGCGCTTGATGTTTACGGCTTTACGTTAATAGAAGATCTTATTATCACCACAAATGAGTGAGCGATGAAATTAGTCAAGGGTGTCATTACTGCTCTTTTTCTGGCTTTGATTTGGCGTGTCGTCGCCACCGTCTACCATGCCGGGGAATTCAAAACTCTCCAGCCGCATTTCAACGGGCAAGTTCAAAAAGTCTTTGGAGCGGTAGGCGCGGAGGATATTACCATTCACCCGCAAACCGGACTCGCATTTATCTCATCAAGCGACCGTCGCGCCATTTTTCGTGGAGAAAAAACGCGCGGCGCCATCTTCGCGTATGATCTCAACGCCGCGACACCGGAACTGAAAAATTTAACGACTGCCTTTAATAAAGATTTCAATCCACATGGTCTCAGCCTTTTTATTGCTGAAAATGGCGCGGCTTCCCTTTTTGTGGTCAATCATGGCGCGGGTGGTGATGCCGTTGAAATTTTTGATTATCACGATAGCACGCTCGTACACCGTGAGTCGATCCGCGGTGAGTTGATGAACAGCCCGAATGACGTTGTCGCTGTCGGGCCGCGCCGTTTTTATGCCACAAACGATCATGGCAATGCCTCTGCCTTCGGACGCACGGTCGAAGAGTATTTGCAATTGGAAAGATCTTATGTGGTTTATTATGACGGTCAAAATTTTACCAAAGTGGCGAACGACCTGGCTTACGCCAACGGCATCAATGTGAGCCGCGACGGCGGGACGATTTATGTTGCGGCCTGTGTCGGCTTGAAAATTAATGTGTATGCGCGCGACCTGGCATCTGGTGCTTTGACGTTTAAATATGAAATACTGCTGGGCACTGGCGTGGACAATATTGAGCTTGATACCGCTGGCAATTTATGGGTTGCTGCGCATCCGCAGCTTTTGACCTTCACCAAACATGCAAAAGACGAAACCAAACCGTCGCCCTCGGAAATTTTGAAAATCAATTTAGCGGAAAAGGGCGCTGCTAAAATCGACCAGATTTATTTGAACGACGGCAAAGAGATTTCCGGTTCCAGCGTCGGCGCGGTGGTGGGCACCCACTTGCTTATCGGGTCGGTATTTGAAAAACATTTTTTGGTTTGCGAAATGAAGTAAAATCGGCGCCCCGTCTGTTGATCGCAAATGAAAGGCAAAAATGCAGATTAATGCAATAAATTTCACTGCGCGCTTTTAGCTTTTGGAGGATTTTCGTATCCGGTCATTTCTAAATATCCCTCGCCACGAACAGTCTGCCCGCCTTTTTTTCCGCTGGCTTCAACATAACCTTCCCAATAAAAATTGCCCGTTGTCCGCCGCGTGTCCAATTCCTGATTTTTCACCGGCGTGCTTAATTGTAATTCATAATCGAGAAACTTAATTTTCCACGCCAGCGGGTATTTGCCGCCGGAAACCGGGCTTGTCCACCAAGCTTGCGGTTCAAGCCCAATTTCCCGCGACGACAGCGTTTGTGCCGTGCCGTTCCGCTGTATAAAGGTTCCCGTTGAATGTAGAACTTCAGCGCCGCTCCCGCGATGCAATTGCGCCAGCATCACTTCAGTCGAATCTGATAAATGTAAACTGAGCCAATCCCAATGCACCGATTTAATATCTACGACCGGGGTGAAAAATTCATGATCCATCCAACTTGTTCCGCGAAGATACAAAGCGTCATCATTTAGTTTAAGTATGCCCTCTGTTTGCAAATTGGGCAAAGAGTAATAATAAGCCCCATCGCCCGGCAAGTCGCTGTTTGGCAACAAGCCTTTGACACCATGAAAAACCGGCGGCTGCATGGGCGTCAAGACAAAATCAATTTTGCCAAAGGTGCTCAAAGCCCGAAGCTGAATTTTGCCAATGCCAGCGCTTGGAGTCGCCGTTTCTTGACGGGCGAACCAATCGCCGAGATGAACCGCAAGCGCAGCCGAATCGGCGCCGGCAAGATTGAGCGCCCCTCGGGAGATTTTTTGATCGTAATAAAAATTTTCTTTTTCCACTTCGGTTATGGCAAAATGCGCGATATAAACATCCCGAAACGCCCATGACGAAGGACGTGCTGATACCCTCGGCGAAAATGCTTGCCGAAAAAAGGTGAGTTCATAACCGAATCGGCGTCCATTTTCCGCTTTTAAATTACCGGTAAAATACCACCATTCGGTTTGAAATTTCGCATGCTGCCCGTGGTCGCGCGGGAATTGCCATTGCCAGGTTTTTTCGGCGCGGGCGAAATGAGTTTGCGCCCGCACGGGCGCTGGGGCGCAAAAAGCAAACAACAAAAAGCTAAAGACAAGAATACTTTTGCTGGCACTCTGCAGGAATCTTGTTTGGGAAATAACCAAGCTGACGCTAGTATCAAACCGGTGCCTTCCAGAATGACATCGCAAGCGTCCTTGCTTTCGTTTCGCCCGCCATGAATTTTTTTTTAATACTGTAATCATTCGATTTTATTCTTCCCGGATGGCCGCGGCCACAGAAATCTTTTTTAATCGCAACATTGGGTAAATCGCCGCCAGCCATGCGGCGGCCAGTGCCAGCCATACAATTTGCAAATAAGCGGCAAGCTCAAATTGAAAGTTAATCGTCCAATTGAACGTCCGCAAATTAATGACATAGATCATCACCAACGCCAGCGCTGTGCCGGCGGGCACGGCAATCAAGGCGGCAAATATACCCATGAGGCCGGATTCGATGAACACCAGCCGGCGCAGTTGACCGAAGCTCATGCCCACCGCGCGGAGAATGCCAAGCTCGCGCGTGCGCTCGACCAGTAGCGACATGACCGCGCTGATGATGCCGATGAACGCAACGATGCCGGCGAGAATCTGCATGACATGGGTGATGGCAAAGCTTTGATTGAAGACTTTAGAAACTTCCTCGCGCAATTCCCGATTCGATAACACATTGACGGCGAATCGTTCGGTAATTGTGCGCCGTAAATTCGCCACGCCGCGCCGGTAATCGCTTTGCGGCTTGAGAAAAACGCTGATATTGGTAATCCGTGACGGCCCCCAGTTTGCAGTATAAGTCTGATGGCTCATCATCACTTGTCCTTGCTCAAATGAATAGTCCACGAAAATCGCGGCAACGTGAAACAGGCGCGGGCCGTGATTCGTCTGCAACATCATGGTGTCACCCGCGGACTTCTTGAATCGGCGCATGAAATTATCCGAAAGAAAAACCTCGCCGGCAACCAAGCGTTGCCAATTTTCACGATCATCGCCGCCGGTAAAAATAAAATTTGTGCGATCCTTATTGACCTCCGCGCTAATGGCGATCAGATAAATCGGCTCATTGTGATAAAAGAATTCCGTGGCCCCGTACAAACTGAGCGCCTCCACTTCGGGCTGGTTTTCGAGAAATTTAATGAAGTCCGGCGAGAACAGCGCCTCCCACTTCGCGGTCACGGCGCCGCTGGCTTGCAAATAAATGTCGGCTTGTAAAACGTTTCGTACCCAAGCGTCAATGCCACTGCGAAAACTTGTGATCATCAACCGCATGCTGAGCACCATCGCCAGCGAAATCATCAGCGCCGCAATCGCCACCGCCGTGCGGCTCAACGCTGTTTGAATATTGCGGGTCGATAGTATGCCGATCATCCCGGCGAGTTTCTGCACGAAGCTATTCGTCAAGCGAATCAGCCCAAGCGTCAATTGCGGTGTTATGAAAATGGCACTCAACGCCACCGCGAGCGCGGCTCCTAATCCGAGAAAAAAGCCGCTAATCTGGTTTGGTTCGGTCGAACGCCAGGCAAGCAGAATCGCAACAACCGCGCAGACCATGCCCGCGGCCGCAAAGCGTGGCGCAAATTTCTGGGCGCGCAATTCCAACACCGAGCGGCGCACGGCCACTGCCGCCGGCACCCGTGCCGCTTCGATAATCGGGCCGGCGCTGGCCAGCAAAGTTGTCAATACGCCAATGAGAAAAACTTTAAGTAGCACGCCGGCATCGAGCGCCACTTGCGATATTTTGAGAAAGACATATAAATCGGAAATGGTTGCGGTCACAGTGCGAGTCGTGTATTCTGCCAGTAAGGCGCCGAACCACAAACCCAGCACTGCGCCAATAACGCCGAGTCCAAACGCTTCGAGCAGTGTGGTGAAAATAATTTGTCGCGGCGTCACGCCGAGACAGCGCAAGATGCCGAGTTGCTTGCGCCGATGAATCACCGAAAATCTCATCGTGTTGTAGATCAAAAACATGCCGACAAATACGGATAAGAAAGAGAGCGCGGTTAAGTTGAGCCGAAACGAGCGCAGCATATCATCAACGCGCTGGCTGCGTCGCGCGGGCGGCTGCAGGTGCAGCGGCGGTGATAATTGCGCCGCCAGGTTTTGCGCTACTTTGGCGCTGGCAATAAGATCGAGACGATCGACAAAACCAACACGTCCGAAAATTTCCTGCCCGGTGGCAATATCGACGAGTGCCAGGTTTTCGAGGCCGGCTTGCGATAGCCGCTGTTGCGGAATGATGCCGGCGAGATAAAGCTCGCGCCACAGATTGCCGATCAAAACTTCGAGCGTGTCGCCAATTTTGAGATGATGGGTTTCGGTAAAAGCTTCATTTAATAACGCGGCACCGGGCGCGAGTAAAAATTGCAGGTTGACAGTTGTGATTGAATCCGTTGACGAAGCGTGTTCTTTGGTATTCCACGCGGTTTCGGCGTAATCACGGAAGCCGGCGTCAAGGAAAGGATCAATCGCCAAAATGTGCAGAGAGGCTTTCATCGTGCCGGGGAGCGCGAGACGCCAGCGAACGCGGGCGTTATATTCAAGAATCGGCGTTGCCTGCAAATCGGAACGCGATAAAATGGAGGCTGCCAACGAATCGCTAATGCCGGAGGGCCCGCCGAAAATTTGATGTGTGGTCTTGCCGGTGACCGCTTCGACGGTGCGCCGAAAAGAACGCAGCGCATTTTGATTGGCGAGATCGATGCCGACCATCACCGCCACGCCCAGCGCAATGCCGAGCAAGCAGAGAAAAGTCTCCAAGGGTTTGCGGCGAAGATGGCGAAAATTGAAGAGGCGCAGAAGACGCAGCATGAAACTTGTTTATTCTCCAGCTTTCACGATTAAGGCGCCGTCTTTTACCTGAAACATTCGATCCGCAAACCGCGCGGCTTCGAGACTATGGGTGGCGAGTAAAACGGTTTTATTTTTTTCTTGCGACAATGTTTTTAAAATTTCCAAAATGTGCAACCCGGTTTCGGAGTCAAGATTACCCGTAGGTTCGTCGGCGAGAAGGAGTTGCGGATCATTGATCAAAGCGCGGGCAATGGCCACACGCTGTTGCTGGCCGCCGGAGAGTTGATCCGGCCAGGCTTTCCAACGCTCGGCGATGCCGAATTGCGCGAGCAGACTCATGCCGCGTTCATGCAGTTGCGCCGGAGCATGCGGGCGGAGCTGCGCCGGTAATAAAACATTTTCCAAAACCGATAGCGTCGGCAATAGATTAAAAAACTGGAAAACAAATCCGATGGCGTCGCGGCGAAATAGCGTGAGCCGGTTTTCATTCATCGCTGTCACTTCGAGTTCATCAACGAAAATTTTTCCGGCCGTGGGTTGATCGATTCCGCTAATGAGGTTGAGCAACGTGCTTTTACCGGAGCCGCTGCGTCCATACAGCGCGATTAATTCTCCGGTTTGAATGGTGAGATTGGCGTCGTGCAAAGCAACCGTAGGATTATCGGTTGGGCCGTAAATTTTTGAGAGATTTTCGAGACGAATCAATTGTCACTGGCTTTTTGGGGGTGCACGGATAAAAATCGCCCACGGAGTATAAAGTTTTTGTTAACCGCTTTTCAACCGTGGGAATAGTTTTCTGTTCTGGATTTGCAGGTTGCTGGTTTATTCCAGCTTCAACGGATTATCAAAATCAAAACCAAACAGCCGCGGATTTTCACCAATGACGGCGGCGGCGACGATATAGAAGACGTAATCATAAGTTTGGCGGGGAATTTTTCCGTGAGACAGCAATTGCCAGAAATTGCGCTCGCGCGGGTTTTCCGGCATACGATCAATGATCGTCTGCACGTTGTCTTCGCCCCAATTATAACAGGCCATCACCATCAAACCGGAAGCCTGCGCTTCAGTTTGATAAATATCGCGCAGATAACGCGCCGCAGCGAGCGTGGACTTCTCAAAATTATGGCGCTCGTCAAGCGGATCGTAACGCCGCACTTCCACCAGCGGGCCGGACTGCAAACCATAACGCATTCCCGTCGTCGGAATGAATTGCCACATGCCTTTGGCGATGCCGTACTTGGTGCGAGGACCGCAGCGTTTCAAGTCAAAATCTGTTTCCTGTAGTGCGAGATAGAAAAATTGCGGCGGCATGTCATGCGCCAGCAGGGCTTGCGCGATCTTCGGCGCGTAACCATTGGCGGTCGCGCGCGCCATCGCTTCCTCGAAGCGGCCGGTGGATCTCCACATGCTGATATATTTTTTCACCGTTCGCACAAAATCTGCGGGCATGCTAACGTCGCATTCGCCGAAAATACGCGACACTTTATAAATCAACCATTCTTCTTCCGAAAGCTTGCCCGGCCCAATGCCCAGCTCGTCGCGCGCAAAATTGCTGTAGCTATCGCGCATTTGCCGCTGCTCCTGCATTTTGGCGTCAAATTGTTTTTTGAGCGCAGCATCGGGGTGCACCGCGACTTCTGATTGCAGCGAGGCCATTTGCAGCTCGAGCGATTTCATGGCATAAAAAACATTTTCCGCCAGGACTTGCAATTCTTCCTGCCGGTGCAAGCGCCGACTCTGATAATACAACGCGCCGGCCGTCATCGCCAGCACGATAAAAATGGCGCCGATGATAAGCCAATAACGCTCGGCGTGTTTGCGGCGGGCCTTTTGAAACGCCCGCCGAATCAACAGGGTTTGCGTGCCAGCGTCAGCAGAAGTGTTGTCATTAAAATAATGTTGAGCGATTTCGGCGATTGCATTTTCAGGCGGGGATAATGTGGGCGCCTCGATTTCACAAATCAAAACCACTTTGCCTTGCGCCAAAGCAATTTGGGCGCGGGCCGGTAATACCGCATTCTGAACGCGCGTGCCGTTAAGAAAAGTGCCGTTTTTGCTTTGCAAGTCCTCGATGCACCAACGGTCGCGATCCCAAATGACGCGGGCGTGGCGCAGGCTAACGAGCGGATCATTGAGTTGAACATCACAATCATTGCTGCGCCCGATCGTGAAATTGCGCGAGAAACGTCCCCACCGGCGCAGGGCCTCCCCTTTTTCCAGGCGTATATGCACAGCCGGAATAGCTTGGGGCTGCGGAGGTTGTCCCGGCTTGAAATGAAGGCAAATTTCTGGTCCGTGCTCGGAACCAAAGGTTAACTTATCGCCATGTTGCAGCGTTTGTTTTTCCGCCAGCAAAATGTCATTCACCCACGTGTGAAAATTTGGGGTGGGAATAATCCAGTATTGGTGATCGGTGAAAATAATTTTCGCATGCTGGTCGCCCACTTCACTATCGAGAATGAAGTCGAAATGAATTTCACAACCGGGTGCCGTGCCGATTTGCCTTGCATTGCAGTGCAGCCCAAGCTTTTCGCCATTGCGGGAACTGCGCTAAAATTCGACCGTGAGTCTGGGCGTCGTATTCGTCTTGGCTTCAGCCTGAACTG